>NZ_JACAPA010000029.1:0-75894 GCF_013385945.1 Pantoea sp. B9002 | reverse complement strand
GGATTGAGAGTTGAGAGGTTGGTCACTTAACTCATCTACGAGAGACTGACAAATAATGCCACTCAGTTAAACATTCATTTGCATATGTATGCAGGTGCGCAAGAATGCGCACCCTACGAAAAACGCGCCAATCCTTTGTAGGGTCGCCATTTATGGTGACCGAAAGATGCTTAACTGACGAGCATTACGGCCATGCAGCCGCCATGCGTTATCAGATAAACAGCCCGGCAAACGCGGCCGAGAGCAAGCTCACCAGCGTAGAGCCATACACCAGCTTCCAGCCAAAGCGTGAAACCACATTGCCCTGTTTTTCGTTCAGGCCTTTAATCGCACCGGCAACGATGCCGATTGAAGCGAAGTTAGCGAACGACACCAGGAACACCGACAGAATCCCCAGTCCGCGCGGCGTCATCTCAGCCGCCACTTTCTTCAGCTCGATCATCGCGACAAATTCATTTGCTACCAGTTTGGTGGCCATAATACTCGCTGCCTGCAAGGCATCGGCGGAGGGAATGCCAACCAGCCACGCAAACGGATAGAAAACGTAACCGAGCAGTTGCTGGAAGCTGTAGCCAAATACCGCAGAAAACAGCGCATTGATCGCTGCAATCAGCGCGATAAAGCCAATCAGCATCGCCATGATGATCATCGCCACTTTAAAACCGGCGAGAATGTATTCGCCCAGCATCTCAAAGAAGCTCTGATCTTCGTGCATCTTATCCAGCGCAATCTGCTCTTCATTTTCCGGACGGGTTGGATTGATGATCGACAGGATAATAAAGGTGCTGAACATATTGAGCAGCAGCGCCGCAACCACATATTTGGCATCAATCATCGACATATACGCGCCAACAATCGACAGCGAAACCGTCGACATCGCCGTCGCCGCCATGGTGTACATACGCGGTGCGGAGATATCGGCAAGAATGCCTTTATAGGCGATGAAGTTTTCCGACTGGCCGAGAATCAAGGTGCTGACGGCGTTAAACGACTCCAGCTTGCCCATGCCATTCACTTTCGATAACAGAGTGCCAACGGCGCGAATCAGCAGCGGCAGAATGCGCCAGTGCTGCAAAATGCCGATCAGTGCGGAAATAAACACAATCGGGCAGAGCACGCCGAGGAAAATAAAGGCTAATCCCTGATCCGCCATATTGCCGAAGACAAAGTTGGTCCCTTGCGCGGCGAAGGTTAATAAGGTTTCAAAGAAGCCGCCCACCGCAGAAACCACCGATTGGCCGCCCGACGAGTGCAGGAAGAACCAGCCCAGCGCGGCTTCGACAATCAGCAGCTGAATAATAAAGCGGGGACGAATGCGTTTGCGGTCGTGGCTGACCAACAGCGCAAGGGCAAAGATCACCACCAGCGCCAGCAGGAAATGGAGTATCGCGATCATCATTTATCTTTTTAAGGGAGGAAACGCGCATTTAGCCACAGCCACCACAGAATTTCATCCAGGATTGTGGCGATCGCGGGCGGGACAGCCGCAGCTGAAGTCCGTATAATGCGCAGCCAAACCTAAGCAAGCCGGAGAGAAACCATGCGTCCAGCAGGCCGTAGTGCATCTGAAACACGTCCCGTCACACTCACTCGTCACTACACCAAACATGCAGAAGGCTCTGTGCTCGTTGAATTCGGCGAAACCAAAGTGCTGTGCACCGCAACCGTCGAAGAGAGCGTGCCGCGTTTCCTCAAAGGCAAAGGTCAAGGCTGGATTACCGCGGAATACGGCATGCTGCCGCGTTCTACCCATAGCCGCATGGCGCGTGAAGCCGCCAAAGGCAAACAGGGCGGACGTACGCTGGAGATTCAGCGTCTGATCGCCCGTTCACTGCGTGCGGCCGTGGATTTGCAAGCGCTGGGTGAATTCACCATCACGCTGGATTGCGATGTGATTCAGGCCGATGGCGGTACGCGTACTGCATCCATTACCGGTGCCTGCGTGGCGCTGGCCGATGCGCTGAATGCGCTGGTGGCGGCGGGCAAGCTGAAAGCCAGCCCGCTGAAAGGCATGGTGGCGGCGATTTCTGTCGGCATCGTCGGCGGTGAAGCGCTGTGCGATCTGGAGTATGTGGAAGATTCCGCCGCAGAAACTGACATGAACGTGGTGATGACCGAAGACGGTCGCATGATTGAAGTGCAGGGCACCGCAGAAGGCGAACCCTTCAGCCACGACGAGTTACTGCAGCTGCTGGCGCTGGCGCGAGGCGGCATTGAGCAGTTGATTCAGGCGCAGAAAGCGGCGCTAACTAATTGATGTAACAGGCGACCATAGAGTCGCCTTTTCTTTATTTGAGGAGTGAGAAATGAAAGCCTGGCAGCGTCAGTTTATTGAATTCGCCCTGAACAAAGGGGTGCTGAAGTTTGGTGAGTTCACCCTGAAATCGGGACGTAAAAGCCCCTATTTCTTCAATGCCGGTCTGTTTAATACCGGTCGCGATTTAGCGCTGTTAGGCCGTTTCTACGCGCAGGCGCTCGTCGATGGCGGCGTTGATTTCGATCTGCTGTTTGGCCCGGCGTACAAAGGCATCCCGATTGCCACCACCACTGCGGTAGCGCTGGCCGATCATCATGAACGTGACGTGCCTTACTGCTTTAACCGTAAAGAAGCCAAAGACCACGGCGAAGGCGGTTTGCTGGTGGGCAGCCCGCTGCAAGGCAAAGTGATGCTGGTGGATGATGTGATCACCGCCGGTACCGCGATTCGTGAATCAATGGATATCATCAGTGCGCACAACGCGACATTGGCGGGCGTGTTGATTTCGCTGGATCGTCAGGAACGCGGCCGCAGCGATATTTCGGCGATTCAGGAAGTGGAACGTGACTATAAGTGCAAAGTCACGGCGATTATTACGCTGGCTGAGCTGATTGATTACCTGGAAGAGAAGCCGGAGATGGCTGACCATCTGGCGAAAGTGCGCGCGTATCGTAAAGAGTACGGAATTTAAAGATGAGAGGGACAGTGCGTGCTGTCCCTCACCCCGACCCTCTCCCGCAGGCGGGAGAGGGAGACGCTGCCATATATTCGATCAATCAGCGCCGATCGGTTCCCTCGCCCGCTTGCGGGAGAGGGCTAGGGTGAGGGGCAGCGACCTGGGAAATTAAACCAACTGCGCCGCCATCAGCGGCCAGCGGCTCTCGAAATCTGCGGTCGGACGAAAGCGGAATTCGGAGCGCACATAGCGCGACAGCAGCCCTTCACAAAACGCCAGTAACTGGCTCGCCAGCAGCGTTTCGTCGTTCTGGAAACCTTCACCATCACGCATTTTCTTCTCGCGCATCACCTGACGCAGCTGCACTTCAATACGCTCGAACAGCTGATTGATACGCCCTTGCAGGCGATCTTGTTCAAACATCAGCGCGTGACCGGTCAAAATGCGCGTCAGCCCCGGATTACGCTCACCAAATCCCAGAATCAGCTGCACGATTAAACGCAGTCGCGTCAGCGTCTCTTTTTCATCTTTCAGGATCAGATTGATGCGGGTAATCAGACTGTCTTCAATAAACTCGATCAGGCTGTCAAACATGCGCGTTTTGCTGGGAAAGTGGCGATAAAGCGCCGCTTCCGACACGCCGACATTCGCAGCCAGCTTCGCGGTGGTGATGCGCTGACTGCCATCGCCCGACTCCAGCATTTGCGCCAGTGCCTGCAAAATCTCTTCGCGACGATTCCGTTTCGCGACTTTTTTTTCTGCCATGACCTTCAACACCCCTGAAATTCACCAAAAACAGGCAATACTGCCTCATCTGCCACAGACATAGCGGCCTGTGGCGACAAGAAATAAAAAGATGGCTAAGCGAAAAGTGTCGCGTATTACTGACGGCCTGAGTGACCGAAGCCGCCTGCGCCGCGGTCGCTGGTGTCAAAATCTTCCACCAGGTTAAATTCGGCCTGTACCACTGGCACGAAGACCAGCTGTGCCAAACGGTCGCCAGGTTGCAGCGTGAAGCTGTCCTGACCGCGGTTCCAGACAGAAACCATCAGTTGGCCTTGGTAATCAGAGTCGATTAAGCCAACCAGGTTGCCCAGCACGATGCCATGCTTATGGCCAAGACCGGAGCGCGGCAAAATCACCGCAGCCAGGCTTGGATCGGCAATGTGAATCGCCAGGCCAGTCGGCACCAGCGTGGTCATGCCCGGTGCGATTTCCAGTGCGTCATCAAGACAAGCGCGCAAATCGAGACCTGCGGAACCCGAGGTTGCATAAGTCGGCAGCGGGAATTCGTTGCCCACGCGTGCATCAAGAATTTTAACGTCGATTTTTTTCATCATAACGGCTGACAATCTCGTCTATTAATTGTTGGCCAAGGAGCGTCTTATCACTGAGCGGTAAGACTTTTTCTCCTTCCTGCCAAAAAAGGTGAAGAGCATTGGTGTCGCTATTGAAGCCCTGACCCGCCTGCGCCACATCATTAGCACAAATCAGATCCAGGTTTTTTCGCACCCGTTTTTGCCGCGCGTATTCTTCCACATTCTGGGTTTCGGCAGCAAATCCCACAACATAAGGGCGATTTTCCTGCAGCGCCGCTACGCCTGCGACAATATCGGGGTTCTTCACCAACTGCAGCGTGACGCTATCGTCGCCACCCTGTTTTTTGATTTTCTCTGCGGCAATGTTAGCCGCCCGGTAGTCTGCCACGGCTGCGCTGGCAATGAAAATATGTTGTTGCTGGATTTGCGCCATCACCGCCGCTTCCATCTCCAGCGCGCTGTCGACGTCCACGCGTTGCACGCCAGCTGGCGTTGGCAGCGCCACCGGACCGGCAACCAGCGTCACCTTGGCACCGCGTTTGGCCGCAGCCGCAGCAATCGCAAAGCCCATCTTGCCCGAGCTGTGGTTGCTGATATAACGCACCGGGTCCAGCGCTTCGCGGGTTGGACCGGCGGTGATCATAATGTGGAGATGTTGCAGATCGTTGACGGGCGCAGCCCATTCAAGCGCGTGCGCCACAATCGCCAGCGGATCGAGCATGCGGCCGGGACCCATATCGCCGCACGCCTGGCTGCCGCTGTCGGGGCCCCAAATCAGCACGCCGCGCTGATGCAGACGTTGCAGGTTCTCTTGCGTGATCGCCGCGCGGTACATCTGTTGATTCATGGCCGGGACGATGGCAACCGGCGCTGCGCTTGCCAGGCACGCGGTAGTGACCAAATCATTTGCCATACCGGCAGTGACGCGGGCAATCAGATCGGCAGTGGCCGGCGCCAGCACAATTAAATCTGCCCATTTCGCCAGTTCAATATGGCCCATCGCCGCTTCGGCTGCCGGGTCGAGCAAATCATCAAATACTGGATAACCGGAAACCGCCTGCAGGCTTAGCGGGGTAATAAAGGCTTTGGCCGCTTCGGTCATCATTACGCGCACATCAGCACCGCGATCGCGCAGCCGACGCACCAGCTCCGGCGCTTTATATGCAGCGATGCCGCCGCTCACGCCCAGCAGAATTTTCTTTCCGGCTAATCCCGTCATGTTGTTCGCCTCAAAGCAGATTGCCGCGTCAGGGGCGGCAGATGCAGGCAACTTTATCACAAAATCCGCAGCGCGCCTTTTCACTGCCTGCGGCCTTTGCGAGCCGGCTCTGAAATCGTTCACCGCGTGCTGGCGCTGACTGTGGCTGACGCGCAGAATCGCCGCAACGCAGGGAGGAGATGGTCATGACGGAACTGGCACCACGGGAAAAACTGATGTTAATGGGCGCTGAAGTGTTGAGTGATGCTGAGCTGCTGGCGATTTTTTTGCGTACCGGCATCACCGGCACCAGCGTGCTGCTGTTGGCGCATCAGATGCTGAACGAGTTTGGTTCGCTCTATCGCATTATGACGGCCAGCAAAGAGGAGCTCGGGCAGATTAAAGGCGTGGGCAGCGCCAAAATGACGCAGCTGTATGCCATCGCCGAACTGGGAAGGCGATTTTTTGCCAGTCAGCTGGCGCGGGAAAACGTGATGGAGAATCCGCAGGTGACACGCCATTACCTGCAAAGCGTGCTGGCGCATCAGGAGCGCGAAGTGTTTATGGCGCTGTTCCTTGATAATCAGCACCGCGTCCTGCAGGCGCAGAAGATGTTTTCCGGTTCGATTGCCAGCGTGGAAGTTCACCCGCGCGAAATCGTGCGCGAAGCGCTGAAACTCAACGCGGCGGCGGTAATTCTGGCGCACAATCATCCGTCGGGAATCGCTGAACCCAGTCGCGCCGACCGCGATATTACGGGAAAAGTCGGGCAAGCGTGCGCGCTGCTCAATATCCGTTTACTTGATCATTTGGTGATCGGTCACGGCGAGTTTACCTCTTTCGCCGAGCGCGGTTGGTTGTAATTCATCGATTCAACTGAACAGAAATAGGGCATTTTTGCGCGATCCAGAGGGATCTTTATCTGTTCGGGACTTGAGCACTCGGGCTGAGCGGCGTATACTACGCCACCTTTGAGAATCTCGGGTTTGGCGTTTGGGCCAGCTTAGCGGGTTCACATGGAACTCGCCTGGGCGGGCTAAGGCCTGACGAGGCGGCCAAAACCTAGTTTTTAAAGCTCGAGCTGATTTGATTTTTGGAGAATAGAAATGTCACGAGTCTGCCAGGTAACTGGAAAGCGTCCGGTAACGGGTAACAACCGTTCCCACGCAATGAACGCGACGAAACGCCGTTTCCTGCCGAACCTGCACTCTCACCGTTTCTGGGTTGAGAGCGAAAAGCGCTTCGTTACTCTGCGTGTATCTGCTAAAGGTATGCGTGTTATTGATAAAAAGGGCATCGATACGGTTCTGACCGAAATCCGCGCCCGTGGTGAGAAGTACTAAGGAACTGAATCATGGCTAAAGGTATTCGTGAGAAGATCAAGCTGGTTTCCTCTGCTGGTACAGGTCACTTCTATACCACCACGAAGAACAAACGTACTAAACCAGAGAAATTAGAACTGAAAAAGTTCGATCCGGTTGTACGTCAGCACGTGATCTACAAAGAAGCTAAAATTAAGTAATTTTAGTGTTCTGTGAAAAACCCGGCTTCGGCCGGGTTTTTTGTTTCTGCGATTCGTTGAGGAGATGAAATGCCTGAATTACCTGAGGTAGAAACCAGTCGTCGCGGTATCGAACCCCACATGGTCGGTGCCACGATTCTGCATGCGGTGGTGCGCAATCCACGTTTGCGCTGGCCGGTCTCGCATGAAATCCACGCGCTGAGCGACCAACCCGTATTGAGCGTGCAGCGTCGCGCTAAATATCTGCTGCTCGAACTGCCGCATGGCTGGATCATCATTCACCTCGGCATGTCCGGCAGTCTGCGCGTGCTACCTGGCGAACAACCGGCCGCCAAACATGACCACGTCGATCTGGTGATGAGCAACGGCAAAGTCCTGCGCTACACCGATCCACGTCGTTTTGGCGCCTGGCTGTGGAGCAATGATCTCGCAGGCAGCAGCGTGCTGGCGCATCTCGGTCCGGAACCGCTCAGCAGCGAATTTGATGGTGCCTATCTGTTTGAAAAGTCACGCGGCAAACGCACCGTGATTAAACAGTGGCTGATGGATAACAAAGTGGTGGTGGGCGTCGGGAACATCTACGCCAGCGAATCGCTGTTTACTGCCGGGATCTTGCCCGATCGTTCGGCAATGAGTTTGAGTCAGGAAGAGGCCGAGCTGCTGGTTAACACCATTAAAGCGGTGCTGTTACGTTCGATTGAGCAGGGCGGCACCACGCTGCGAGATTTCCTGCAAACGGACGGTAAGCCAGGCTACTTCGCGCAGGAGTTGCAGGTTTATGGTCGCGCCGGCGAACCTTGTCGTGCCTGCGGTACGCCGATTGTCAGCGGCAAACATGGTCAGCGCAGCACCTTCTGGTGTCCACGCTGCCAGCACTGAGTTAAGGCTGCGCCAGTCGCGCCAGTAACGCCTTGTGCACAACGGCAGGCAGAAATGCCTGCACGTCACCGGCATGGCGCGCGACTTCTTTGACCAGCGAAGAAGAGACGAACGAAAAACCTTCTGACGGCATCAGGAACACGCTCTCCAGCGTGGGTAACAGATGACGATTCATCTGCGCCAGCTGCAGCTCATATTCAAAATCTGACACCGCACGCAATCCACGCACTAGCACATTGGCATTCTGCGCCTGGGCAAAGTTCGCCATCAGGTCGCTAAACCCGATCACCTCGACATTCGGCAGATGTGCCGTCACCTGACGCGCCATATCCACGCGCTCATCCAGACTGAACAGCGGCTTTTTACTCGGGCTGGCGGCAATCGCCACGACGATGCGGTCAAACATTTTCGCTGCACGCGTCACAATATCCAGATGACCCAAGGTGAAGGGATCAAAGGTGCCGGGATAAATCGCTTTCGTACTCATACGCGACCTTGTGTTGAGGTGTGATGCAGCGCCCAGAGCGCCGAGTATTTGTTGAAAGTGTACTGCGCGTTAACCACCGCCAAAATCCAGCCCTGCTTGCCATCGAGAAAACCGGCGCGCAGCAGCAGCGTTTTAACAAATGCGCCGAGCGTGTGGCTAAAGATTGATAACAAGCCGCAGCGTTTGCCGCGCTGGAAACGCTCCTGCGCCCAGGCTTCGGCATAGTTCATCTGCTTACGCTGAAAGGCAATCAGGTCACGACAGGTGAGATGCTGCAGATCGCCCGCCAGCTTCACCACCGGCGCTCCTTGCGTCTCCAGTGATTCGTGCACCAGATTGTCGTTGTAATTGAGCTTGCGCGGATAGAGGCGCATAACGCGATCGGGGTACCAGCCGCTGTGGCGCATAAACCGGCCGAGAAACAGATTGCTGCGACCGAGGCTGTAAACGTTGTCCGAGGCGGGCTGCGCGAGAACCTGCTCAATAGCGCGACGCAGTTCGGGTGTGACGCGCTCGTCGGCATCGATCATCAAAATCATCTCGCCTTGCGCATGGGCCTGCGCGCGCTGGCGCTGCTTGCCAAATCCCTGCCAGCCTTCAGCCTGGAAAACCTGCGCGCCCTGTTCGCGAGCCACCTGCACCGTGTTGTCGCTGCTGCCGGAATCGAGCACCACAATCTCATCCGCCCAACTGACAGAAGCCAGCGCCTCCGGCAGCAGTTCAGCTTCGTTTTTGGCGATCATCACCACGGAGAGACGTTGGCGTTGCGACATGAATTAATGAGCTCGCGGCGGTAAGTGAGGTTCGAGTAACTGTAGCAGACGCTGTAATGCGCCCTGATTTTGATGCAGCACTTCCACAGCATGACGGCCGTAATAGCGGCGATAATCGTCATCCTGCAGCAAATTAGCGACCTCTTTCTGCAGCGATACCACGTCAGTGACGGTAATCAGCCCTTCGGCCTGCTGCAGCTTGGCGCAGATATCTTTGAAGTTCCAGATGTGCGGGCCCATCAGCACCGGAATGGCATGTGCTGCCGGTTCCAGCGGATTGTGGCCGCCGCGCTCAACCAGGCTGCCGCCAACAAAGGCGAGGTCGGCGATGCCGTATAGCATCATCAGTTCGCCCATGGTGTCGCCAATCACCACTTGCGTGGAGCTTGAAGGAATTTCGCCGCTGCTGCGCAGGGTAAAGCTGAAGCCGCGTTTTTGCGTCAGGTCGCAGGCATCTTTGAAACGTTCCGGATGGCGCGGCACCAAAATCAGCAGCAGATCGGGGAACTGTTGCAGCAGACGACGATGGGCATCGAGCACAATCGCCTCTTCGCCTTCGTGAGTGCTGGTCGCGATCCACACCGGACGACGCGATGCCCACTGACGGCGCAGCGTGACCGCTTTTGCCGCCAGCTCTGGCGTCACGGAGATATCAAACTTGAGGCTGCCGGTAACGGTGAGATGCGAACGTTTCAGGCCAAGGCTGAGGAAACGGTCGCCATCTTCGGCGTTTTGCGCGGCAATCAGCGTGATGCGCTGCAACAAGTCGCGCATGAAGCCGCCGAGCTTTTTGTAGCCTTTGGCCGAGCGCTCAGACAGGCGCGCGTTGGCAATCACCAGCGGAATCTTGCGCTGATGCAGAATACGGATAATGTTTGGCCACAGCTCGGTTTCCATGATGATCACCAGTCGCGGATCGACGGTATCGAGGAAACGGTTGATCGAACCCGGCAGATCGTACGGCAGGTAGACGTGGTGCACATCTTTACCAAACGCTGACTGCGCACGTTCGGAACCGGTTGGCGTCATGGTGGTGACGGTAATCGGCAGCGTTGGATAACGGTGGCGCAGCGCGCGTACCAGCGGCACTGCCGCCAGCGTTTCGCCGACGGAAACCGAGTGCAGCACAATGCCATGTGGCAGCACTTTTCCGCTGCAATAGCCGTAGCGTTCTGCCCAGCGTTTACGATAAGCCGGTGCTTTTCGACCGCGCAGCCACAGGCGCAGCCAGATCAGTGGCTGAATCAGGTAGAGCAAGGCTGTGTATAGAGTCGTCATAGTTACCGTTACGACAGAATCGCGTCAAAAAACAGATGAAAGGCGGCATGTTATCAGAAATTAACCGCCTGCTCATACCACTTCGTCAGCTGGTCTGCAGCACTTGCTGATACAGCGAGGTTAGCGCTTGCGCCAGCCGCTGCGGACCATAAGGTTCAATTCTGCGACGTGCGGCTTCGCCCATGGCAGAATTGTGTGAAAGCGCCGGTGTTGCCAGCACGGCTTCGTTTAACGCGTTGATATTTAATGCATCGCAGACAAAACCTTCCTGACCCGCAGTGATAAACTCTGCGCCGCCGCAGCCGGTGCTGGTGATCACCGCCAGACCGCAAGCCATCGCTTCCAGCACCACATTTGGGAAGGGATCATAAAGCGTAGGCAGCAGCAGCGCATCGGCTGCATGGTAGAACGGCTGCACATCCTGCTGCACGCCGACGAAGCGTAAGCGATCGAGGCAATTCAGCTGGTTTGCCAACTGCTGATAGCGCGACAGCTGCTTATCCTGGCCGACCACCACCAGATAGCGATCGCTTTTCGCCACCGCTTCAATCGCCGCTTTTAAGCCTTTGCGCTCAAAGCCCGAACCCACGTAAATCATTACCGTGGCATCTTGCGGCAGTTTGAGCTGCTGACGTGCGGCATGGCGCAAAGTTTCACTGGCGGGCTGGAAGCGTTGGCTATCAATCGCGTTGTGAATGACGTGGATCTTGCTGGCATTGAGCGAGAAATTACGCAAAATATCCTGCTTTACCATCTCAGAGTTGCAGATCACCGCTTTCAACGATGGCGCGTTAAACATCTCGGCTTCGGCCTGCAACACGTAGCGATGATAAGGACTGATTTGCGTGCTGAAACGCTGCCACGGCGACACGATGCGCGCGCGCTGTTCCAGCCATACACGATGCACGCCATCACCGGCGCGAAAGATATCGCAGCCGGCAATGCGTTCGTGGCTTTGCACGATATCGAACTTCTCGCGTTCCCAGCATTCACGCGCCGCTCGCGCAAAACCGCGCTCGCGCGAGATGCGACCGAATTTCGCTGGATTGCAGATGTGCAGATGCCAGGCCGGATTCGGCGTGCCCTGCCAGCTGCGGGTGATGATATTGAGATCGAGCTGCTCGCTATCCAGCGCTTCCAGCGCACGCGAGATAAAACGTTCGGCGCCGCCGTCTGGGCGGTATTTCTGCCGGACAATCGCCAGGCGTAACTTACTCATGCAAAAAACTCCGGGCGGCAGCCACCACATCCTCAACGGGAATGGCAGAAAGATAGCGCTGTTGTGTGTTGGTATCGATGTCGTCTGGCGAGGGCAGCGGGCCATAATCACCGGCCCAAATCACGCGATTGTGATCGCCCCACGGACGCCAGTGTTGCAGCTTGGTGGGTCCAAACAGCGCGAGACACGGCGTTTCCAGCGCGGCGGCCATATGCATCGGCGCAGAATCTACGCCGATAAACAGCTGTGCCGCATCAATCAGCGCCGCCAGCTGCGGCAAGGATAACTCTCCAGCCAGCGACACTACGTTGTGGCTGCGAAACAGCGACTGAATATTGGCGATCATTGCAATTTCTTTCTGGTCCGGCGCCGCGGTCAGCACCACGGTGCGGCCTTCGGCAGCAAGTGCATCGATTAGCAGTGCGACTTTTTCATCTTCCCAGCATTTGAACAGCCAGCGTGAAGTGGGTTGCACCACAACAAACGGCATTTTCACCGCATGCTGAGCCAGTACATCCTGCACTTTTTGTTGATCGGCTGTGCTGAAATGCATTGAGGCTTTTGCGCCAGCGGCGCTGATGCCCAGCGGCTTCAGCGCGGCCATATTCTGTTCGACGGTATGCAGCTGATTATGATCTTCCGTACTGACCAGCTGATTGTGTATCCAGCGCCATAAGGCGTTATCACGTTTGCGGAAGGCAAAACCGATGCGCACCGGCGCGCCAGAGAATCCGGTAATGATGGCGCTGCGCCACTGATCGGCGAGGTTAATCACCAGGTCATAACGACAAGCGCGCACCGCGGAAAGCAGGGCCATTTCATGGCGGAATTTCTGCCAGCCGCCTTCCTTCTTCCAGTTGCGATCGATGATGTGTAACTGGCGTATAGCTGGATGTGCCTCCAGCATTGGACGGGTTTCTTTGTACAGCAGAACGTCGATGTTCGCCTGAGGATAGCGTTGGCGCAGCGCGTTAATCGCGGGCGTGGTCAGCAGCATATCGCCGTGATGGCGCAGCTTGATCAGCAGAATATTATTCGGTGCAAATTGGTCTGGAATCGGGCTTGCCATACTCAAATGATCTCAGAATTCAGTCAGCTGATTGTAGGGCAAACCCCAAAGGCGTGAAAGCCAGACGCGGCGCTTATTTCTTGCGCCAGCGATAAATCCGGCTCATCCACAGCAGCAGTTGATACCATTGTTGAATACCGCGCGCGTTACGCAGCATGCGCTTGTGAGTTTGCGTGGCGAACAGATCGGCAATCATCGCCTGACGTGCGCTCTCTTCGGGCTCGCGGCGAATACAGTGGCAGACGCTGAGCGCCTCATGCGTAATCTGGTAGTGAAATGCCGGGTAGATTTTTACCTTATGTCGGTAGCGTGCATTGAGCTCTTCCAGCAACTGCGCGATTCTCAGGTAATGACGCTGATATTCCACGTTGCGCTGGCCAGTGCGCTTACGGTTGCTGATCGAAGCATCATGCATGTAATAGCAATACAGCACTTTATCGGTGTAACGCACACGTTGGGCATTGAGCATGAACTCGGTGGTCCACGGAATGTCCTGATGATGCAGACCGGGTTCAAAGTAGAGTCTGAGCTGTTCGATCAATTCTCGGCGGTAAATGCCCAGCCAAACCACATGCATATAGCGATGGGTTTGCAGTGCCTTATTGAGCCACTCAGGACCGCTAAGTACCTCGGTGCTGGTGAGGCGATCGAGCGGAATCAATGGTTTCACTTGCTGGCTGGCTTTGAAAAACCATTCCGCGTTGCACTGTGCGGCATCGAGATTGTCGCGCTCCGCCATCTCAACCAGCGTTTGATACATCGCGGGATCCATGGTGTCGTCAGCATCCGGAAACGAAACGTACTTACCGCGCGCCACCGCTAAGCCCGCATTACGTGCGCGCGAAACGCCGCCGTTGGCCTGGTGGATAACACGCACATGCGGGTGCTGCAACGCGTAAGCGTCAGCACGCTCGCCCGAACCGTCAGTGGAGCCATCATCGACAATGATGATTTCCAGTGAGGTGAGAGTTTGAGCCAGCAGCGAATTCATAAACGTCTCAAACATCACGCCAGCGTTGAAAAGCGGCGTGATGACCGAGAGCAAAGGGATATTTTGCGACATTGTTCATCTAATAATTTACAAATTTATTACATCAATTATTAGTAAGGAATTCAGAACTTTTTGCACATTAATGGTCAAAAACCTTTTGTTCCCTGGTTTTCCGCATTTTTTTTGAGTTTGTCTTAGTGGATAAGCGAGACAACACTCCTCAATCTGGGCATCAGCATGAAAAATATTCTCGTGATTAGGCGCGATAACATTGGCGACATGGTGTGTACCACGCCGCTACTGGAAGGATTAAAACGGGCCTTTCCCGAGGCAAAACTGACCTTGTTGGTAAATAAAGTTGCTGAGGATGTGGTGAGCCATAATCCGCATGTTGATCGCCTGTATGTTTACAAGAAAGCCAAGCACCGCGCTAAAAATGAAACCACGCTGGGTGTCTATTGGCAGCGAATAAAGGTCATGCTGGCGCTGCGTAAAACGCGCTTTGATGCCACGATTCTGGCGAATCCTGTGCCGTGTAAATACAGTCTGCGATTGGCGAAAATGGCCGGTGCAGGGAACGTGATTGGCGCGGCTCAGGCTGATGCGCAGCTTGATCATCCCTTCCAGAAAAGTGATTTTCACGGCGAGCATCAGGTTGAACACACCTACTCTTATCTCTCAGCATTAACCAGCACTCCGCCCGCTGTACCCGCTGTGAATCTCTATCTCTCCGCCAGCGAACGTGAAGCGGCTGGCAAACGAATCAGCGCTCTGTTCCCCTCATTGGGCAAGGTTTACGGTGTGCACATCAGTAGCCGCAGCCCAAAGCGCCGCTGGCCGGTTGCATCCTATGCGGCTTTTATCAATAAGCTGCTGGAAGATGAGCAGGCGCGCGTGCTGGTATTCTGGTCGCCGCAGGGAACGCTCGATCTCAATGATAAAGGCGATGCAGCACGCACCGATGAGCTGATGCAGTTGGTCAATTCGCCGCGTGTGGCGCGCTATCCCACCGCATCAGTGCGCGAACTGGTGGCGGGTTTTGATCGTTGTGAGCAGATTCTGTGTAGCGATGGCGGGCAGATGCATCTTGCCGCAGGGCTGCATAAAAAGCAGGTGGTGTTTTTTGGTGATACCAATGCCAGCCGGTGGCATCCGTGGTCAGGGGAATATCAGATCATGCAGACCGCTTCGGGCGAATGTCGCGATGTCTCGCTAGAAACGGTCTGGCAGGCATGGCAGCAATTACAGCAGCGTTAACGTGACGCCAGCTCAACATATTGACGGCTGATAGCCGTCACATCGTAATGGCTCAACGCCTGTTCATTGATGGCTGGCAACTGGTCGTAAACCTCGACCATCTTGCTGGCTAAGGCACCTGCATCGATCTCAGTGAGCATTTCAGGCATGCCGGCTTTCACCAGAATTTCTTCCGGTCCGCCGGGGCAGCGCGTGCTGATTACCGGCGTGCCCAGCATCAATGATTCCACTATCACATTGCCAAAACCTTCGCTGTCCGAACTCATCACCATCAGATGTGCATGTTTGATGTACGGGAAAGGGTTGGATTGAAAACCAAGAAACAGCACGCGATCGGCAATATTAAGCGTCTGTGCCAGCTGTTTCGCTGCGGCAATGCGTTCTTCGGTACCGGTGCCAAGCAGCACCAGCTTAGCGCGCGATGCTAGGCCTGATTGGGCAAAGGCTTCCAGCAGACGATCCTGGCGTTTTTGCGGATGGATGCGCGCCACGTTAATCAGATACTCGCTGCTAGCCAGATCGCAGGGTTCGTTTGCGCGCGTGCGTAACGTATTTAGATCAAAAGGATTATTGATGACTGCGGTTTTGGCGGGATGCACATCCATTACATCAACCATGTCATCCAGCACGGCTTGCGAAACAGCGGTGATATTACGATGCTGATAAATACCCGCCATCTTGCGTTTTTTTAACCAGTAGTTGAGTCCTTTACGATGACCCAAATAGGTTGAAGAGAGTACGCCATGGATGCAGAACCACAAGCGCGCCGGATCAATAGCGTTACTACGCGCGACGATGCGGTCGGTTTTGTGCAGATTGGAGATGACCAAATCGTACTTGCCGTGCTGTGCTTCATCCTGACGCAACACTTCATCAAGCTTACTGGCACGGCGGGAAAGCTCGGTCAACTTGCGCCACGGCGCACGGCTTGGCGCGGTGATCACGCGGTATTCAACGCCTTCCGGCAGCGTGTAGGCGCAGGTCTCATCCAGAGAATAGAGCGTGACATGATGTCCCATTTTATGAATCGATTCGCTCAGGGTTAACACGACTTTTTCCGCGCCGCCGCCCGGTAAACCATCAATAATCATCAAAATGCGCATGTCACGTCCAAATGAGTTGCTGAATAGAGCGCCCTTTATACCGTTTAGGTCATCGGGACGCCACACCACAGGTTTAATCCCAGCTCAACACCACTTTGCCGGATCTTCCCGAGCGCATCTCTTCAAAGCCCTGCTGGAACTCATCGATGTGATAGCGATGGGTTATGATAGGCGTGAGATCGAGGCCGGACTGAATCAGCGCCGCCATCTTGTACCAGGTTTCGAACATCTCACGGCCGTAGATGCCTTTAATGAACAAGCCTTTAAAGATCACCTGATTCCAGTCGATGGACATCTCGCCCGGCGGAATGCCCAGCAGCGCGATGCGGCCGCCGTGGTTCATCACCTCCAGCAAGGTGCGGAACGCCGGTGGCGCACCAGACATCTCCAGACCGACATCAAAACCTTCGGTCATGCCGAGTTCGGCCATCACGCCACGCAGGTTTTCCTGCGCTACGTTGACGGCGCGCGTTACGCCCATTTTGCGCGCCAGATCGAGGCGATAGTCGTTGATGTCGGTGATCACCACATGGCGTGCGCCGACGTGCTTACACACCGCCGCCGCCATGATGCCAATCGGCCCGGCACCGGAGATCAGCACATCTTCGCCCACCAGATCGAACGACAGCGCGGTGTGTACCGCATTGCCAAAGGGGTCGAAAATCGCCGCCAGCTCGTCAGAAATGTTGTCGGGAATTTTGAAGGCGTTAAACGCCGGAATCACCAGATATTCGGCAAAGCAGCCCTGACGATTGACGCCAACGCCTACCGTGTTGCGGCACAGATGCGTGCGTCCGGCGCGGCAATTACGGCAATGACCGCAGGTGATGTGGCCTTCACCGGAAACGCGATCGCCAACAGCAAAGCCCTTAACTTCCTGACCCATTCCCACCACTTCACCCACATATTCGTGGCCGGTGATCATCGGCACCGGAATGGTTTTGCGCGACCAGTCATCCCAGTTGTAGATGTGCACGTCGGTGCCGCAGATAGCGGTTTTACGAATCTTAATCAGCAGGTCGTTATGGCCGGGTTCGGGAATCGGCGCGTCCCTGACCATCCAAATGCCTTCTTCGGCTTTTAATTTGGCGAGTGCTTTCATTTCCCTGCTCCTGAAATAACGCCCAGCTGTTGACCAATGCGGGTGAAGGCCGCCACGGCGTGCTCCAGCTGCGCCTGCGTATGTCCGGCAGAGATCTGCGTGCGGATACGCGCCTGACCTTGCGGCACCACCGGATAGAAGAAGCCTGTGACGTAGATTCCTTCCTGCTGCAACAGGGTGGCAAATTGCTGCGCCACTTTGGCATCGCCTAGCATCACCGGGATGATGGCGTGATCGGCGCCGGCCAGCGTGAAGCCTGCGGCCGTCATCTGTTCACGGAAGAAGCGGGCGTTTTCCCACAGACGCTGACGTAAACCGTCGCCTTCGCTCAGCAACTCCAGCACGCGCAGCGAGGCAGCCACAATCGCCGGTGCCAGCGAGTTGGAGAACAGATAAGGACGCGAGCGCTGACGCAGCCACTCAACCACTTCTTTCTTCGCCGCCACGTAGCCGCCGGATGCGCCACCCAGCGCTTTGCCCAGCGTACCGGTCAGAATGTCGACGCGATCCATCACGCCGCAATATTCGTGCGTGCCGCGTCCGGCAGAACCGACAAAGCCCACCGCATGGGAATCATCGACCATCACCAGCGCATCGAACTCATCGGCCAGATCGCAAATGCCCTGCAGATTAGCAATCACGCCATCCATCGAGAACACGCCGTCGGTGGCAATCAGGATGTGGCGCGCGCCTTTGTCGCGTGCTTCCTGTAAACGCGCACGCAGCTCACTCATGTCGTTATTGGCGTAACGATAGCGCTGCGCTTTACACAGACGCACACCATCAATGATCGAGGCGTGATTGAGGGCGTCGGAAATAATCGCGTCTTCGGCGCTGAGCAGCGTTTCAAACAGGCCGCCGTTGGCATCAAAGCAGGACGAGAACAGAATCGCCTCTTCCATGCCGAGGAACTCAGCCAGCTTATGTTCCAGCTGCTGGTGGATGTCTTGCGTGCCGCAGATAAAGCGCACCGACGCCATGCCAAAACCGTGCGAATCCATGCCGTCTTTCGCCGCCTGGATCAATGCCGGATGATTGGCTAAACCCAAATAGTTATTGGCGCAAAAGTTGATGACGGGCGGGCTGTTGGCAACGTTGATTTCTGCCTGCTGCGCCGACGTGATGGTGCGTTCTTGTTTGAACAATCCGTCCTGACGTGTTGTCTCAAGTTGTTGACGAATTTGCGAATAAAACTGACTGGACATGATTCTGCTCCTCAGATAGCAAAATTTTGGCACATATTACTGATCGAAAAGCGAATAGACGATATTTCAGCCATCAATATCTCGGTTTTGCAGCATAGTTCACGCTGCGAACAGGATTTGTGCAGCGCATACGGAGTCATCTGGCTGCCTGCGTCTGGCTGAAATGTTATGATGATAGGCATTCGTGGGTGAAACCTCCTGTTTCCCCCCAACTCTTTAAAGGCAAAGCATATGATTATCGTAACCGGTGGCGCTGGCATGATTGGCAGCAACATTGTTAAAGCGCTCAACGACCGCGGTCTGACCGACATTTTGGTGGTGGATAATCTGAAGGATGGCACCAAGTTCGTGAATCTGGCGGATCTCGACATCGCCGATTACATGGATAAAGAGGAATTCCTCAGCTACATCATGTCTGGTGAAGATCTCGGCCCCATCGAAGCCGTTTTCCATGAAGGTGCGTGTTCCGCAACCACCGAGTGGGATGGCAAGTACATGATGGATAACAACTATCAGTACTCGAAAGATCTGCTGCACTTCTGCCTCGAGCGCGAAATCCCGTTCCTTTACGCCTCTTCTGCTGCCACTTACGGCGGACGCAATGAGAACTTCATCGAAGAGCGCCAGTACGAGCAGCCGCTGAACGTTTACGGCTACTCGAAAATGCTGTTCGATCACTATGTGCGCCAGATTCTGCCTGAAGCTGAATCGCCAGTGTGCGGCTTCCGCTACTTCAACGTGTACGGTCCGCGTGAAGGCCACAAAGGCGGCATGGCGAGCGTCGCGTTCCACCTCAACACGCAGATCAGCAACGGTGAAAATCCAAAACTGTTCGAAGGCAGCGACGATTTCCGCCGCGACTTCATCCACGTTGATGACGTGGTTGCGGTAAATCTGTGGTGCTGGGAAAACGGTGTTTCCGGTATCTACAACTGCGGAACTGGCCGTGCTGAATCTTTCCAGGAAGTGGCGGATGCGGTGCTGAACTTCCATCAGAAAGGCCAGATTGAATACATTCCGTTCCCGGACAAGCTGAAAGGCCGTTATCAGGCGTTTACCCAAGCCGATCTCACCAATCTGCGTGCAGCCGGTTACGACAAGCCGTTCAAAACCGTCGCGCAAGGCGTGGGCGAATACATGGCCTGGCTGAACCGTAACGCATAAGGAAACCGGCAGCAGCGATGAAAATTCTGGTTATTGGCCCATCATGGGTCGGCGATATGATGATGTCGCAAAGTCTCTATCGCACGCTCAAGGCTGAGCATCCTGAAGCGGTGATCGACGTGATGGCGCCGGCCTGGTGCCGCCCATTGCTGTCGCGTATGCCGGAAGTGAATCAGGCGCTGGCGATGCCGCTCGGCCACGGCGCATTGGCGCTAGGCGAGCGTCGTCGTTTGGGGAAAACCCTGCAGGCCAGCGGCTATGACCGCGCCTATGTGCTGCCGAACTCCTTCAAATCTGCGCTGGTGCCGTTTTTCGCCGGGATCAAACGTCGCACCGGCTGGCGTGGCGAGATGCGCTATGGCGTGTTGAATGATGTCCGCGTGCTGGACAAAGCGGCCTTTCCGTTGATGGTTGAGCGCTATGTGGCGCTCGGCTACGACAAACCAATTGCTTCCGCGCAGCAGTTGCCGCAGCCCTTGCTGTGGCCGCAATTGCGTGTCGATGAAGATGAAAAGCGGATGACGGCGGCGCAGTTTGCGCTGTCCGCCGATCGTCCGGTGATTGGATTTTGTCCGGGCGCAGAGTTTGGCCCGGCGAAGCGCTGGCCGCACTATCATTATGCCGCGCTGGCAGAGCAGCTGATTGGCGAAGGTTATCAGCTGGTGTTGTTCGGTTCGGCGAAAGATCGTGAAACCGGCGACACCATTGTGCAGACGCTGTCAGAAGCGGCGCGTGCGCACTGCAAAAATCTGGCGGGTGAGACGCAACTCGAGCAAGCGGTGATCCTGCTGGCGAACTGTGCAGCGGTGGTCAGTAACGATTCCGGTCTGATGCATATCGCCGCGGCGTTGAATCGTCCGCTGGTGGCGCTGTATGGCCCAAGCAGCCCGGACTTCACGCCGCCGTTGTCTCAGCACGCGCGCATTATTCGTTTGATCACCGGCTATCACAAAGTCCGCAAAGGTGATGCCGAGCAAGGTTATCACCAGAGCCTGATTGATATTCAGCCAGCGCGCGTCCATCAGGAACTGAGCGCGCTGTTGCATCCGGTGCAGGAGTAAAGATGCACGTTTTGATTGTTAAAACCTCCTCAATGGGAGACGTGCTGCATACCTTACCGGCGCTTACGGATGCGATGCAGGCGATCCCTGGCATCAAGTTTGATTGGGTGGTTGAAGAAAACTTCGCTCAAATTCCAGCCTGGCATCCTGCGGTCGATAAAGTGCTGCCGGTGGCGATTCGCCGCTGGCGCAAGCACTGGTTTGGCAGCCAGCAGCGTGAAGAGCGTGTGCAATTTAAGCGTGAGCTGCAATCGCGTCAGTATGATGTGGTGCTGGATGCACAAGGTTTGATCAAAAGCGCCGCGCTGGTTACGCGCCTGGCAAAAGGCGAGAAGCACGGGCAGGACAGCCGCAGCGCACGTGAACCTTTCGCCAGCTGGTGGTATGACAAACGCCATGAAATCAACAAGCAACAGCATGCCGTCGAACGCACGCGCGAGCTTTTTGCCAAAAGCCTCGGCTATGAAAAGCCTGCAACGCAGGGCGACTACGCGATTGCCGGTCATTTCCGCTCTACGCTGCCCAACGACGCTCAACCTTATCTGGTGTTTCTGCACGCCACCACGCGTGATAACAAACACTGGCCGGAATCACACTGGCGTGCGCTGATTGAGTTAGTGCAGCCAACAGGATTGCGCGTGAAATTGCCGTGGGGCGCAGAGCATGAACATCAACGCGCACAGCGTCTGGCCGAAGGCTTCGACCATGTTGAAGTACTGCCAAAGTTAACGCTGGAGCAGGTGGCGCAGCAGTTAGCCGGCGCGCGCGCGGTGGTGTCGGTGGATACCGGTTTAAGTCATCTGACGGCGGCGCTGGATCGTCCGAATATCACCTTGTTTGGTCCCACCGATCCGGGATTGATTGGCGGATATGGCAAGAATCAGCATGAATTAAAGGCGCAGGATAACAATCTTTCATCGGTTACTGCGCAACAAGTCTTTACTCAGCTTGAGAGCTTATTACAC
Source organism: Pantoea sp. B9002 (assembly GCF_013385945.1). Lineage (NCBI taxonomy): Bacteria > Pseudomonadati > Pseudomonadota > Gammaproteobacteria > Enterobacterales > Erwiniaceae > Pantoea > Pantoea sp. B9002. The sequence continues at coordinate 54,369 of NZ_JACAPA010000029.1, read as the reverse complement.
TCCTCTGAAAATTCCGGACAAACCAGCCGTGGATAAGAAAAAAAAATTTGCCAGGCTTCGTGCGCTAAATCGTCAGCGTAATTATTTGATGAAATCGCTACGCTTACACATTGCACGGCTGATATTAGATCATCGCACTAAGCGAGAGTTTGCTATTTCTGATCGTAAATCGGTTCTTTTTTTACGTGATGACGATAAAATCGGCGATATGGTCGTTTCAACCTCACTATTTCGTGAATTCAAGCGCGCGGGTTATGTTGTTGATGTTTTGGCAGGAAAAAATAATGCCAAAATTATCGAATTCAATCCTTACGTGAATAAGTATTACGTAGTGGAAAAAGATAACAAGCATAAGCTTGAGCAAGCTAAAGCTCTGGCGAAAAATAACTATGATGTGGTTATCGATATGGGAGACAAAATATCTCCCTTCCACTTGCTGTTACTTAAGAAACTCGATGCCCGTAATGTCGTTGGATTTAATAAGGCAGGCTTCAACATCTATAACAAGTCATTAGATTATCTCGGATACTCTAGTCACGTTACAGAACGTTATCAGTTACTAATGGAGAGTTTTGATTTTATCTCATTCAGTACGGATTATGATATTCATGTGCCTGACTCGGTGCGCAGTGAAATTCATGACTTTATGTCGGCTATCGCAGCGCCATATAAAGTTGTTATAAATCCCTATGCAGCCGATCCTCGTCGGGATATGTCGCTGACGCAACTGAAAGCATTAATCGAAAAAATTAAACGCGAATGGGATCAGGTTGAAATTATTCTGGTGGGTGATCCTGCAAGAATTAGTCAGTTGACGCATCTGGATGCGGTCATTAATCCTTATCATACTTTGACCAGTGCCTGTGAGATTGTGCGTTTGGCGGACATGGTGATTTCACCTGACACGGCGATTGTACATATTGCTGCAGCATGGAAGAAGCCATTAGTGAGTTTATATGGCAATGACCTTCACGGTGAATATGTTAATAGTAGGGTTTGGGGACCGGGATACGATGCCGCTCGCCAGCTCTATACCATAGATAAACATCATCCGGTTTCATCAATTGAAGTGGATGACATTATCCTTACCATGAAGGAGTTGAGCGTCCTTTGCTGCTGCCGAACGCAATAAATATTAGTGCTTAGGTGACTCTATTACTGCCAGTCTGCCCGATATTTTTTCGATAACAATACTGGGCTGAATAACGTCCATGATGTGTTGGTGTTCCTGATGATTTTTATCTGGAACAACATGGATGATATCGTGTAATTCGGGATTCTGCAGAGGACCAGTAGCGTAGGGATTTGCTGTAGTAAATAAGCCCACCGTTGGCGTTTTGATGGCCACTGCAATATGTAAAGGCCCGGTGTCGCCAGTCAATAGCACATCCATATTATTGAGCAGTGCTGTCAGTTCAGGCAGGCTGGTATTTCCTACGCGATCACTTACCTGAGCATGCAGTGATTCCGGTAAATGTTGGAGAAACGTTTCCGCACGGTGTTTATCATCCGGACCACCGATAAGAATAATGCGTAAATCTGCATGTTCTGAGCATAATGAAGCAGCAACTGAAGCGAAGTTTTTTGGTGACCAGCAACGTTCGGCTGTTGATGCACCTAATTGAAATCCAACCACCGGTGAGCTATTAACCGATTTTTCAGCAACAGGCAACGGCATCTTCATCTCAATATTTGATGTATCACATCCCAAACAACTTACTAATGAAAGCTTGCGCTCAATGATATGGCCGCGAAAATCGATGAGGTACTTTGATAACCATTTGTCGCGGTAATTAAAATGGTCAACGTAATTATCTTTGATAATACACTTTGAACCTGCCAGCAATGCAGCAATATAGTCGTAAGGTTCATGGGAATGCAACAGAAGCGTTAAGTCAGGTTTGGGAAACTTGCCTAAATTTTTAAGCATGTCAGGCAAAGTAATGGCTTTATTATTCCAGAAAACCAAATTATCCCAATCTTCACCATTTTTTAGAAACTCAGAGAATTTTTGGTGGGCAACAAGTGTAATAATGGCAGCAGGATAGCGTTTTCTAACGGCGCTTATCGCGGGTGAGTTAAAAAGAAAGTCACCTAATGCCGTAGTGGAAAAAATAACAACATGACGCGCATCGATATTCGCCAGATCGGGAAGTGTTTGCAGTGGATTCCCTTTCACTAGCATGTACAGCCTGATCGCTTTATCAAGCGCTTTTATTTTCCACAGTTTACGCATTATAAGAACTCATTCCATCATCATTAAAATTCTCAAATTCAAGTCACTAAGACCTGCATCCGTTTTATAAGTTTCATTTTTCCGAATGTGTCGTTGCTAAGTGGCCCGGAACGATGTTTGCGGGCCACAACGAGAAGATTAAAACAGCTGATTCAGTTGATGTGCAACATAACTGTTTACGATGCTTTCTTCCACTACCTGCCATGCCCGGCTCTGTGGCACCGGCGGCAACGGCCTGCCCGGTTTACACACGCCTGGCGCGCGGAAGCGTGGCGGCTGCGTTTTGGATGGCGGCGGAGTCGCACCCTGATGCAGCGGTTCGTTCAGCAGCTGGCTTGGGCGCACTAAGGTGATATCGGCTGGCAACGTCGGCAGCATCTGTTGCAGTACGCGCACCGTCGTCGGATGCGGATGACCAATCGCAATGGCATAACCATCGCGCTGCGCCAGTTTCACCGCGCGGGTAAACTGCGTGCGGATTGAAGCCTCATCCTGACTATCATCAAGGAACACGCGGCGTTTCAGGACCTTAACGTTGGTGCCTTGCGCGGCCGGGATCGACTGACTGTTGCCAATCGTCATGCTATCGAGAAAGTAATAGTTGTAGTGATTGAGTACCTGCATCACTTTCTGCATGCCGGGCAGGCTGGAGGTCATTTTGCTGCCCATATGGTTATTCAGGCCAACCGCAAAAGGCACTTTGCCACTGGCTTCACGAATAATCCGCTCGATTTCGGTGCTGCTCATCTCGGGCGTTAGCGTGTCTTTCTCCAGCGGCTGTTTGCTGAGCGGCGCCATCGGCAGGTGAATCAGCACTTCGCGACCACCCTGATGCGCTTTGGTGGCCATCTCACGCGCATGTGGCGCATTCGGCAGGACCGCAACGGAAATCGCGGTGGGCATCTGCAGCACTTTGTTCTCTTCTTTTGGCCGATAACCGAAGTCGTCGATCACGATGGAGAGTTTTCCCGCATGGGCGGAAAGTGACAGAAACAGGCCGCACAGGGCGGCCGAGAGCTTAGAGGGTTGAAACAAAACTTATCTTCCTAACCACGGTAGTGGATTGACGGCCTGTCCCTGGCGTCGGATTTCAAAGTAGAGCGAAGGCGTGCCGCGGCCGCCGCTGGTGCCCACAAGGGCGATAGGCTGTCCTGCCTTCACCTGAGCACCCACGCTCACCAGTGCGCTTTGGTTGTAGCCATAAAGGCTCATATCACCTTTACCGTGTTCCAGAACTACAACCAGACCATAGCCTTGCAGCCAGTCGGCCATCAGTACGCGTCCATCAGCGATGGCTTTCACTTCGGTGCCTTCTGGCGCATCGACCACCAGACCTTTCCAGCGCAATTCGCCCTGCATCGAATCACCGAAGCGATGTTCGATACGTCCACGAACCGGCCAAACCGCTTGCCCGCCGGGCTTGCCTAATCCGCCGGTACGCGCCATCAGCTCGCGCTCACTCTGCGTTGGCTGATAACTTGATCCTTTGGCTTTCGCCTGCGCCTGACGCTGACGCACTTTCTCCGCCTCGCGCGCTTCACGTTCGGCGCGTTCGCGTGCTTCACGCTCTGCTTTGGCGATTTTGCTCTGCAGGCGGCTTTCGTTCTCACGCATCTCAACCAGGTCAGCCTGATCTTTCTCCAGCGAGCTTTCCAGTACGGTGAGCGTTTTCTTACGCGCCGCGCTGGCCACTTCCAGCTTGCTTTGCTGCGTCTGCTGCTGAGCTAACAACGATTTTTGCTGATCCTGTTTGCCCTGCAATGATTGACGCTGCTCCGCTAATTGCTGTTGGGTTTGCTTGAGATCGTCGATGTTTTTCTGGCGTGCGGCGTTGAGATAGCCGAAATAGGCAAGAATACGCTCACTGCGCTGGGCTTCTTCGCCTCCGAGCAGCAACTGTAGACCATTATGCTGTCCCTGACGGAAGGCGGCATCAAGCTGTTGTGCCAGCAGTTTTTCCTGCTGTGCTTGCTGCTTCTCCAGCCGCGAAATAGAGGAAGTGACCTGCGCGATTTCACCCTCGAGCGTGCTGAGGCTGTTACGCGTTTCGCGCAGCTGACGGCTGGCCTGCGCAATCACTTTTTCCTGACTTTGCAGCTGATCCAACAGCTTACTGCGCTGCACTTTCTGCGCTTTGACGCTCTTTTCTTTCTCGGCGATGTCCTGCTGAATGGACTTCAACTGCGTTTTGCTGTCATCCGCACTGCGAGCGGCGGCAGGAAGTAATAATGTGCCCGCCAGAAGCAGACTCAGGGAGATTTCGGACCAGCGAAATGACAACGGAAGCGCAGTGCCGTTGTGACGGGTCCTTGTGTGTGTAACGGTCGCTTTTCCCTTCATAGTCGATAATTATTCCACGATGAACAGCCGCTTACCAGTTAGCCCGGCCGGGTTTTACTTTTCTAAAAATGTCTGTACCGAGCATACCGGCATAAACTTTGTCTTAATTTTGGGATTAGAACACTTTTTTTGGAAAATGACGCACAAATCGTAACTCTGTCCCCTTAGCGACTGTACATGCGAAGTGGCGCAGGTATACTCAGAACCCTTGTTTTAGCTTATCAGCCCGGTTTGGAGTCGTTACCCCTCATGCAAGAAATTATGCAGTTTGCAAGCAATCACCCCATCCTCAGTCTGGCATGGGTCGCTTTACTCGTTCTCGTGATTGTGACCACCGTTAAAGGTATGTTCTCTAAAGTAAAAACCATCAGCCGTGGTGAAGCTACCCACCTGATTAATAAAGAGGACGCGGTGGTGGTAGACGTTCGTTCACGTGACGATTACCGCAAAGGACACATTTCTGGGGCTATCAACGTAGCGGCAGCAGACATTAAAAAAGAGAGCTTTGGCGAGCTGGAAAAGCACAAGTCACAGCACATAATTGTAGTTTGCGCGACCGGTCAAAGTGCGGGTGAATCTGCAGCGAAATTGAGCGCAGCGGGTTTTGAAAAAGTCTCTGTACTGAAAGATGGCGTGAGCGGCTGGAGTGGTGAAAATCTGCCACTGGTGCGCGGTAAATAACTTCTTAGAGGTAACCGTATGGCGAATGTAGAGATCTACACCAAAGTCACTTGTCCTTATTGCCACCGTGCAAAGGCGTTGTTGGATCAGAAAGGCGTGTCGTTCCAGGAGATTCCCATTGACGGGAACGCGGCGAAACGTGAAGAGATGATTCAACGCAGCGGCCGCACTACGGTGCCACAGATTTTTATTGATGCGCAGCACATTGGCGGCTGCGACGATCTTTACGCGCTGGATGGGCGTCAGGGACTTGATCCTTTACTCCAGGCATAACTTTTCGGTCAGACAATTTTAACTCACAGGATTTAGTCACATGTCAGAGCAAAGCAGCAGCGAAATGCAGTTCCAGATTCAACGTGTTTACACCAAAGATGTTTCTTACGAAGCGCCAAACGCACCGCAGGTTTTCCAGAAAGAGTGGGAACCAGAAGTGAAGCTGGATCTGGACACCGCCTCTTCTCAGTTAGCTGATGGCGTTTTTGAAGTCGTTCTGCGCGTTACCGTAACGGCAACCGTTGGCGAAGAGACCGCATTCCTGTGCGAAGTACAGCAGGCGGGTATTTTCACCATCAGCGGTATCGAAGGCACGCAGATGGCACATTGCCTCGGCGCGTACTGCCCGAACATTCTGTTCCCGTATGCACGCGAATGTGTAACCAGCCTTGTGTCTCGTGGTACTTTCCCGCAGCTCAACCTGGCGCCAGTGAACTTTGATGCGCTGTTCATGAACTATCTGCAGCAGCAAGGTGAAGGCGAAGCGCCACATCAGGATGCCTGATGACTACACTCAACGCTTCAATTAGCGTCATCGGTGCCGGCTCGTACGGCACCGCTTTGGCCATCACGCTGGCCCGCAACGGCCATCCGGTTCTGCTCTGGGGCCACAATCCTCAAAGCGTGGCGCAGCTGCAAACTGACCGCTGCAATGCCGCTTTCCTGCCCGATGTTCCTTTCCCTGATAATCTCGTTCCTGAAGCCGATCTGGCAACCGTGGTTAACGCCAGTCGTGATCTGCTGGTCGTGGTGCCAAGCCATGTATTTGGCGACGTGCTGACGCAGCTTAAGCCGCATTTGCGTGCCGATTCACGCATTGTCTGGGCGACTAAAGGACTGGAAAAAGAGACCGGCCGTTTGCTGCAGGATGTGGCGCGTGAAATCCTCGGCGATGCGATTCCGCTCGCGGTGATTTCCGGACCCACCTTTGCAAAAGAGCTGGCAGCCGGCATGCCAACGGCCATCGCACTGGCATCGACCGATGCGGAGTTTGCTGAAGACCTGCAGCAGAAGTTGCACTGCGGCAAAAGTTTCCGCGTCTACAACAATCAGGATTTCATTGGCGTGCAGTTAGGCGGCGCGGTGAAGAACGTGATTGCGATTGGTGCGGGGATTTCTGACGGCATTGGCTTTGGTGCCAACGCGCGTACCGCCTTGATCACTCGCGGTCTGACGGAAATGAGCCGTCTTGGCGCAGCGCTGGGCGCCGATGCCACCACCTTTATGGGCATGGCCGGTTTAGGCGATCTGGTGCTGACCTGTACCGATAATCAGTCGCGCAACCGTCGTTTCGGCATGATGCTGGGGCAAGGCGAGAGCGTAGACGATGCGCAACGCATTATCGGACAAGTTGTAGAAGGCTATAGAAACACCAAAGAAGTCAAAGCATTGGCCGCGCGCGTCGGCGTAGAAATGCCGATTACCGAGCAGATTTATCAGGTGCTCTATTGCGGAAAATCAGCGCGAGAGGCAGCATTGACCTTACTTGGCCGTGCAAGGAAGGACGAAAACAGCCAAAGCTGAAGCAGGATGCGCCAGCGTCACCACCTGTAGCGCCCCATCAGGCGCTTTTTTTATCGGGAGCAAACAGCAATGTCGTCTGAAGAGTTAGAACTGGTCTGGAACCATATCAAAGCCGAAGCCAGAGCCCTGGCCGACTGTGAACCGATGCTGGCCAGCTTTTACCATGCGACATTGCTTAAACACGAAAACCTCGGCAGCGCGCTCAGCTATATGCTGGCTAACAAGCTGGCGAACCCGATCATGCCCGCTATCGCCATTCGCGAAATCGTGGAAGAAGCCTATCGTGAAGACCCAGAGATGATTGTCTCTGCGGCCTACGATATTCAGGCTGTGCGCCAGCGCGATCCCGCCGTTGATAAATACTCTACGCCGCTGCTTTACCTCAAAGGCTTCCACGCCTTGCAGGCTTATCGCATCGGCCATTGGCTGTGGAAAGAGGGCCGCCGCGCGCTGGCGGTTTATCTTCAGAACGAAATCTCCGTCTCGTTTGCCGTGGATATCCACCCGGCGGCGCGCATTGGTCGCGGCATCATGCTTGACCATGCCACCGGCATTGTTATTGGCGAAACGGCCATCATCGAAAATGATGTTTCAATCCTGCAATCGGTGACGCTCGGCGGTACCGGTAAAACCAGTGGCGATCGCCATCCGAAGATCCGTGAAGGTGTGATGATTGGCGCGGGCGCCAAGATTCTGGGCAACATTGAAGTGGGACGCGGTGCGAAAATCGGTGCCGGTTCCGTTGTCCTGCAGCCTGTACCGCCGCATACCACGGCGGCCGGCGTGCCAGCACGCATTGTTGGTAAACCGACCAGCGATAAACCGTCGATGGATATGGATCAGCACTTCAACGGCGCGGGCTTTGAGTACGGCGACGGCATCTAGCCTTTGATCAGTGCGCCAGCATAATCGAGCTGGCGCCACGCTTCATACACCACCACAGACACCGCATTAGACAGGTTCATGCTGCGACTTTCCGCCATCATCGGAATACGGATTTTCTGCTCAGCGGGTAGCGCGTTGAGGATTTGTGCAGGTAAACCGCGACTCTCCGGACCAAACACCAAATAATCACCCTTCTGATAGCTCACCGCGCTGTGCGCAGGCGTACCTTTGGTGGTGAGGGCGAACATGCGCTGTGGCGTTTCCGTCGCCAGAAACTCCGCGTAATTGGCGTGTTTTTTTAAGGCGGTATATTCGTGGTAATCCAGCCCGGCGCGGCGCAGGCGCTTGTCATCCCAGGCAAACCCCAGCGGTTCAATCAGGTGTAACTGGAAACCGGTATTTGCGCACAAGCGAATGATGTTGCCGGTATTTGGCGGAATTTCAGGTTCAAATAAGACAATGTTTAGCATAAGGCCCCCAGAAACGAGGGCCGAAGCATAACAAATTATTGACGGGCGGAGTACAGCGGCAGCCACAGCGTAAGGCGTAAACCGCCGAGCGGGCTGTCGTCAGCTTTAACCCAGCCGCGATGCTGCTGGATGGCGGTTTCGACAATCGCCAGGCCTAAACCGGTGCCGCCTGATTCACGATCGCGCGCCTCATCGGTGCGGTAGAACGGACGGAAAATCTGCTCGCGATCTTCTGGGCTGACTCCCGGACCATCATCATCGACATGGATGGTGATGCCTGCAATATCCACTGAGAAGCTGACGCTGATGTGCGAATTCGAATAGCGCAGCGCATTACGCACGATATTCTCCAGCGCACTCTCCAGTGCATGGGGATTACCGTACAGCGGCCACGGGCCTGGCGGATAGGGCACTTCCATCAATTTGCCCATCTGCTCGGCTTCAAATTTGGCATCTTCCAGCACGCCATTCCACAGCTGGTTGGCCTTCATCGCTTCGCTAACCAGCGCGTTATTGTGCTGCGTTCGCGAAAGCACCAGCAGATCGTTAATCATGCCATCCAGACGCTGCGCTTCCGTTTCGATGCGCTGCAGTTCTTTGCCTTCACCGTTACGGCGACGCAGGAGCGCAGTTGCCAGCTGCAAGCGAGTTAACGGCGTACGCAATTCATGGCTGATATCGGATAGCAGACGCTGTTGCGCCGTCATCATGCGTTCGAGCGCGCTCACCATTTGGTTGAAACTGGAACCCGCAGCCAGAAACTCTTGCGGCCCCGATTCCAGTTCCGGATGCTGACGCAAATTACCGCTTGCCACTTCATCCGCCGCATATTTAAGTTTGCGAGCGGGGCGCGCCAGGCTCCACGCCAGCCACAGCAGCAGCGGCGAGCTAATCAGCATGGTGACAATCAGCAGCAGTAGCGGGCGGTCAAACAGCAGATTAACGAAATCGAGCTGCGAGCTGGTGGCGGGACGAATCAGGTAAAGCTGATAGTTGTCTTCGCCATCGCGGACCGCGAAAGGCCCAACCATCTCCACGCGACCATACTTTTTCTTTTGTGGGTGGTCGGCGTTATCCGACTGCCCAATAAAGTTGCGGATGATCTGCATTTCATTGTGCTGCGCGCCAATCACCCGGCCTTCGCTGGTCACCAATAACAAACGCTGACCGGGCGGCGCCCATTTGTCGATGGAGCGGAACAGGCGACGCCACCACATTAAGTCGTTCGGCGGATCTTGAGACAGCTCCGCTTCAACGTGCTGTTCAATCATGGTGCCCTGACGCTGCTCGCTTTCCAGTAACGCGGTCATCTGGCGCGAATCGAGTTTGGGCACCATTAAAACCAGCATCAACACCAACGCTAGCGTGAGCCAGAAGATGGCGAAGATGCGGGTGGTTAAACTTCCAATCATGATGCCGAAACCATCAGATAGCCGCGTCCGCGCAGGGTTTTAAACCACGGATGACCATCACGACGTTCCGGCAATTTACGACGCAGGTTAGAAATGTGCATATCGATAGCGCGGTCAAAGGGTGTCAGACGTTTGCCCAACACTTCCTGACTAAGGTGCTCACGCGATACTACCTGACCCAGATGCTGTGCCAGCAAATAGAGCAGGGTGAACTCGGTGCCGGTGAGATCCAACGTTTCGCTGTCGAAGCTGGCTTCCTGACGACCCGGATTCAGGCGCAGGCAGTCGACTTCCAGCGTCGGTGAGCTGTTGTCGTGCTGCTGTTGCTGCTCGCTCCAGTTTGAACGGCGCAAAATGGCACGAATACGCGCCACCAGTTCACGATCGTTAAACGGTTTAGGCAGATAGTCATCTGCGCCCAGTTCAAGGCCCAGAACGCGGTCCAGTTCGCTGCCACGTGCAGTCAGCATAATGACCGGAGTTTGGTGCTGTTGGCGTAGTTCTTTCAAAGTGTCGATACCGTTCTTCTTCGGCATCATCACATCAAGCAATAGCAAGTCCACGGTGTTGTCTAGCAGGTTAAGCGCCTGCTCACCATCGCTTGCCACAATGACTTCAAAACCTTCCATCTCAAGCAGTTCTTTAAGCAGCGAAGTTAATTCGCGGTCGTCATCAACCAACAGGATTTTATTCATTTTTTATTGCCCTCCGCAGGCAAAATACCGTGTTCCTTGACTTGCAATCCAACGCTTTACGTAGTTTTACACCCCCTGACGGATGTTTGCAGCCACCGCCGTACACTGGCTCTCGTTGAATCGCAAAACGGAACGAACTGGGAGTTAACGATGCGCTACTTAACCGCCGTCGTCATTGCCTCAGCGATGGTTCTCAGTCACGCCAGCGCCGAAGCAGCAGACACGACGACGATTGACGAGATGCATCCGAACAGCGGATTGACGACAGGCAGTATGACGCAAAATCCGCAAAGCTACATGTTCGATGGCATTGAGCTGACTGAACAACAGCGGCAACAGATGCGAGACCTGATGCAGCAAGCGCGACACGAACGCCCAACAATCAGCGTTCAAGATATAGAAACTATGCATGACCTTGTCATTGCAGACAAATTTAACGAATCGGCTATCCGACAGCAGGCAGAGAAACAAGCCCGCGCAGCGGTAGAACAGCAAGTCGAGATGGCTCGGGTTCGTAATCAGATGTATCACCTGCTAACGCCTGCACAGCAAGCGACATTGCAGAAAAATTATGAGCGACGAATTGCAGAAGTGCGTCGACTCTCAGGATTGCAGCCATCATCACCGCTGCAAGCAGTGAGTAGTACCAGCAGTAACCAGTAACATAGTATCCCTGTTTTCCTTGCCATAGACACCATCCCTGTCTTCCCCCGCATGATGCGGGGGTTTTTTTTGCCTGTCATTTCTCTCTAACATCATTGCCTTAAAATTCAATCACGCAGCACACTTATGCCGATGATAAACTTTAGCCATCTTGAGACCTAAAGGCCGCACCTATGAAGCGTGCGACCCGGCGAGGCATAGCATGGATTCTTCCTATGCAAAGTTAGTTAATCGGGCGGCGCTGGCGGCGACTACGCTGGCGACGTTGCTGTTAATCGTGAAAATTTTCGCCTGGTGGCATACCGGTTCAGTCAGCATGTTGGCGGCGTTAGTGGATTCATTGGTGGATATCGCCGCTTCACTAACCAACTTGTTGGTGGTGCGCTATTCGCTGCAGCCAGCTGATGACGATCACACCTTCGGCCACGGTAAAGCCGAATCACTGGCCGCGCTGGCGCAAAGCATGTTTATCTCCGGCTCGGCGTTGTTTCTGTTTCTCACCGGCATTCAGCATCTGGCCTCGCCCGAAACCTTACATGCGCCGCTGGTAGGCATTGTGGTGACGGTGATTGCGCTGTTTTCAACCCTGACGCTGGTTGCCTTCCAGCGCTGGGTGGTGCGACGCACGCGCAGCCAGGCGATTCGCGCAGACATGCTGCACTATCAATCTGATGTGGTGATGAACGGCGCAATATTGGTCGCCCTCGGTTTGAGCAGCTATGGTTTTGTACGGGCGGATGCTTTGTTTGCACTCGGCATCGGCGTTTACATTCTTTATAACGCGTTGCGGATGGGTTATGACGCGGTACAGGCGCTGTTGGATCGCGTATTGCCCGAGCATGAAACGCAGGAGATTATCAACGTGGTGACCAACTGGCCGGGCGTACGCGGCGCACATGCATTACGCACGCGACAATCGGGCCCCACGCGTTTTATCCAGCTGCATCTGGAGATGGAAGATCAGCTGCCGTTGGTGCAGGCGCATCAGGTGGCCGATCAAATTGAGCAGGCATTACTGAAGAAGTTTCCCGGCTCCGACGTGATCATCCATCAAGATCCCTGCTCTGTTGTGCCGAGCAATCAACATGGATTTTTTCAAGGTTAGCGATTTAAAATCATGCAATTACACAAAAAAAGTGACGTAACGCTAACAACTCTGTAAAAAATTAGCGAAAACTTGTCTGACCTGAATCAATTCAGCATCAAGCCTTTGATATACTATTCTGCAACTATTAAGCCATGCGATCGCGAGCTGGTCCACGCCGGACACATGGCAGGAATAATCCTTAGTTTTTGAACAATCCAGAGGTTGTCATGATCAAAAAAATCGGAGTACTGACCAGCGGCGGCGACGCCCCAGGCATGAACGCAGCCATTCGCGGAGTTGTACGTTCCGCGCTGAGTGAAGGACTGGAAGTTTTTGGTATTTACGACGGCTATCTGGGATTGTACGAAGATCGCATGATCAACCTTGACCGCTACAGCGTGTCAGACATGATCAACCGCGGCGGCACCTTCCTCGGTTCCGCACGCTTTCCAGAATTCCGCAACGATGAAGTGCGCCAGACCGCGATTGATAACATGAAAAAGCGTGGTATCGATGCGCTGGTGGTTATCGGCGGTGATGGTTCCTACATGGGTGCCAAGCGCCTGACCGAAATGGGCTTCCCGTGCATCGGTTTGCCGGGCACCATTGATAACGACGTAGCAGGCACCGATTACACCATCGGTTACTTCACAGCGCTGGAAACCGTGGTTGAAGCGATTGACCGCCTGCGTGACACCTCATCTTCCCACCAGCGTATCTCCATCGTGGAAGTGATGGGCCGTTACTGCGGCGATTTAACCCTGGCGGCAGCGATTGCCGGTGGTTGCGAGTTCATCGTGCTGCCTGAAATCCCGTATACCCGCGAAGAGCTGGTGGCCGAAATCAAAGCCGGCATTGCCAAAGGTAAAAAGCACGCCATCGTTGCCATCACCGAGCACATCTGCGATATCGACGATCTGGCCAACTTTATCGAATCTGAAACCAAACGCGAAACCCGCGCCACGGTGCTTGGTCACATTCAACGCGGCGGCGCACCTTGTGCTTATGACCGTATTCTGGCGTCGCGCATGGGTTGCTACTCTATCGAGCTGCTGCTGCAAGGTTATGGCGGCCGCTGTGTCGGTATTCAGAACGAGAAGATGGTGCATCACGACATCATCGACGCGATTGAAAACATGAAGCGTCCATTCAAACGCGACTGGCTGGATACCGCGAAAAAACTCTACTGATTATTCAGCATCAAGGCGCGACTTGACTCGCGCCTTTTTTATGTCTGCTCATATTCCGTCCGGTTATAACAGCTTATTTTTAATTCTTTAATCCGTGGATAAGTTTGTGTCAGTCTTGTTCTATAACGACCTCGGGAGAGCAAGCAATGAATAAGTGGAGTATTGGTGTCACCCTGTTACTGGCTTCAACCAGTGTTCTGGCAAAGGATATTCAGCTGTTAAACGTCTCTTACGATCCAACCCGTGAGCTGTACGAGCAGTACAACAAAGCGTTTAGCGCGCATTACAAGCAGGAAACCGGCGACAACGTGGTGATTCGCCAGTCGCACGGCGGTTCAGGTAAACAAGCGACCTCAGTGATCAATGGCATCCGTGCTGATGTGGTTACGCTGGCGCTGCAATCTGATGTCGATGCTATTGCTGACCGTGGTCGTATCAATAAAGACTGGATTAAACGCCTGCCGGACAACTCCGCGCCGTACACCTCGACCATCGTGTTCCTGGTGCGCAAAGGCAACCCGAAAGGCATTCATGATTGGCCAGATCTGATCAAACCGGGCGTTTCCGTCATCACGCCAAACCCGAAAACCTCAGGCGGCGCACGCTGGAACTATCTGGCTGCATGGGGCTGGGCGCTGGATCAGAACCATGGCGATCAGGCCAAAGCGCTGGCTTACGTCAAATCGCTGTTTAAGAATGTGGAAGTACAGGATTCCGGTGCACGCGGTGCGACTAACACCTTCGTAGAACGCGGCATTGGCGATGTGCTGATTGCGTGGGAAAACGAGGCCTATCTGGCGGTGGATAAGCTGGGTAAAGACAAGTTTGAAATCGTCACCCCAAGCGAATCGATTCTGGCGGAGCCAACGGTTTCGGTCGTGGATAAAGTGGTCGACGAGCAGGGCACGCGTAAAGTGGCCGAAGATTACCTCAAGTATCTCTACTCGCCGGAAGGCCAGACCATCGCGGCGGAGAATTTCTACCGTCCACGTGATGGAGCCGTTGCGAAGAAATTTGCCAATAAATTCGCCCCGGTAAAACTGTTCACTATCGACAGCAAGTTTGGTGGCTGGACGCAAGCCCAGAAAACCCACTTCGCCGATGGCGGCAGCTACGACCAGGTGATGAAGCCTTAACGAATAAAAAACGGCCAGCGAGAATGCTGGCCGTTTTGTTTTAGTCCGTGACTTTCATCACCTGCCAGGCGAGGATGCTGGCAGGTGATGAACAGAGGAATCGGGCTATGCAGGGCAGTCGTCGTACCCTGAAGTTACTGACCGCATTATTGGTGCTGCTGATTGTTGGATTGATTGCTGGCGCCATCCATTTCCAAAAAAACTCCAATGCCTTATGGCAGATCATCAGTGAAAAATGTCTGCCGAACATGGCGGCCAATGGCAAACCCGCGCCTTGTCAGCAGGTCAACAGCGTGCAGGGATACGTCACGCTGAAAGACCTCAACGGTCCGTTGCAATATTTGCTGATGCCGATCGAAAAAATCACCGGTATGGAAAGCCCGATCATTCTTCAGCCGGGTACGCCAAATCTGTTTGCCGCAGCGTGGCAGCAACGCGCGTTACTGGCGCAAAAACGCGGCGCACCGATTGATGACAGTGCGCTGTCGCTGGCGATCAATGCGCAATATGGCCGCACGCAGAATCAGCTGCACATCCATATTTCCTGTTTACGGCCGGATGTGCGCCAGCAGCTGGATGCGCTGGCACCGAGGCTTAACGCGCAGTGGCAAAGCGAAACGCTGCGTAAGCATCGTTATCTGGTGCGCACACTTTCTCTGGCGGAGCTGGCGCAGCAAAGCGCGTTTATCCGGCTGGCGGATGAACTACCACATGCACGCACCGAGATGGGTAAATACGGTCTGGCGCTGGCGCAGCTGCCGGATGGCCGTTTAGCGCTGCTGGCGCTGGAGCGTAACTGGCTGAAATTGAATAGCGGTTCGGCGGAAGAGTTGCAGGATCATAAATGCGGGATTTTGGCGCAATAATCGTCGTGGCTATAACCAGGTGCGCATGAATGCGCACCCTACAAACCCAGGTACGGCTCCCTCTTTCGTAGGGTCGCCATTTATGGCGACCAATAAAAAGGCGGCTAATCAGCCGCCTTTTTCTTCATCGAAAACGAGAACTTACGCGTTTTTCGCTGCTGCTGCCGCTTTCACGATCACCGCAAAAGCATCCGCTTTCAGTGAAGCACCGCCAACCAGCGCGCCATCGATATCTGGCTGGGTGAACAGCTCAGCGGCGTTTTTGTCGTTGACCGAACCGCCGTACTGAATGATCACTTGCTGTGCGATAGCCGCATCTTTCTTCGCGATATGGTCACGAATGAATTTGTGCACCGCCTGAGCCTGCGCTGGAGTAGCTGATTTGCCGGTACCGATAGCCCAAACTGGCTCGTAAGCGATAACCGCGCCTTCGAACGCCGCAGCGCCCTGCGTTTCCAGCACGGCGTCGATCTGACGTGCGCACACTTCTTCAGTTTTGCCCGCTTCGTTTTCTGCGTCAGTTTCACCGATGCACAGAACCGGCACCAGGCCCGCTTCTTTCACTACGGCAAATTTCTTCGCGATGAACTCGTCGCTCTCTTTGTGGTAGGTGCGGCGCTCAGAGTGGCCGATGATGATGTATTTCGCGCCAACGTCTTTCAACATATCTGCGGAAGTTTCGCCAGTGAATGCGCCAGACAGATTAACGTCAACGTTCTGAGCACCCAGAGCAATGTGGCTACCGGAAATGGCGTGTTTCGCCAGGTCCAGATAGATGGCTGGCGGTGCAATCGCGACGCCACAACCATCAACACCAGACAGCTCTTTGCGCAGGCCTTCAATCAGCTCTTTGGTGATCTGCTTGCTACCGTTCAGTTTCCAGTTACCCATAACCAGTGGATGTCGCATTCTTTCCTCCGCATAACGCGATTCATGAAATAGCGCTGCCATCGGGCAGCGATGTCTGCGAGACAGTATAGAGATCAAATTTGTTGCTGGCTTTGCTTTTCGTCATTTTTGCCGGTGCGATCAGGGCGTAGCGAGCGCCAGTTTTATCGGCTCAACGGCGAAGGTCAAACCCTTGTCGCCGTTGTCCGCCACCACGAAACGCAATGCACCTTCGGTGCGGGCAAAATAGCGCGCGCCTTTACCGGCGCTCAGCAGGGAATCGAGTTTTTTACGCCCATCTTCGGGCGACAAGCCTGGAATGAAGAAGCGCAGCAGGGCGGTCATGTAATCCATGGCGCGTGCCTGCGCGGCTTTCATATCGGGGCCGGGAACCGGCAGCCAGGTGATTTGCAGGGTTTTGATTTTGCCGGTGCCTTGCTCCAGCGCAGTCGAGGCATACAGCGTTTCGCTGATTTTGCTGGCAGCACGCGTCAGGTTGCTTTTATCGCCGCGATTATCAATGGCGCGATACTCCTGCAGCAATACATTGGGATTGGCAGCGTTGTACTTCTCACGGAACTGAGCAACGGTCATATCGAACGTCGGCGCACCCGCGAGCAGATAGGGCGCAGCAGGCAGATGATCGCTACGATCTAACGCGGGTGCATCCTCCGCCCAGGCGGGAAATGTCAGTGCGAGGCTAAGCAGCAGCGCGACTGGCAGGTTGTTCATTGCTTCGGCCCTAAATCATTCACTTAGCCCACGATTAGAACGGTTTTTACCGGGCAAAGTCAAAACCCACACTGGGAAAAATCTCAGATTCTTCGCCTGGCGCCGATTACCAGTAATGCTCGCTGGTCATGTGGCCGGGTTTGCGTTTGAAATGTTTGCGCATCTCACGGGTATCTTTCAGCAGTTGCTGGGTATCGCGCACCATCTGTGGGTTGCCGCACAGCATCACATGGCTGGTTTCTGCCGTCAGCGGCAAGCCGACTGCACGCTCCAGTTCTCCGCTTTCAATCAGCTGCGGTACGCGGCCGTGCAGCGAACCGGCGATCTCTTCGCGGCTCACCACCGTTTGAATGTGTAACTTGCCCTGATAGCGCTGCTGCAACGCCTGCATCAAGGGCAGAAAGCTCAGGTCATCGGCGAAACGCGCGGCGTGCACCAGCACAATATTGTCGAAACGATCCAGATCTTCGCCCTGTTGCAGAATCGATAAATAGGGGCCGATCGCCGTGCCGGTCGCCAGCATCCACAGCGTTTGGCAATCTGGGATTTCGTCGAGCACAAAGAAACCTGCCGCCTCTTTGGTGATCATCACCTGCTCGCCGGGCTGCAGCGCCTGCAAACGCGGGCTCAGTTTGCCTTCCGGCACCGTGACCAGATAAAACTCCAGCAGCGGATCCTGCGGCGCGTTAACGTACGAATAGGCACGCTGCACGCGCTCACCGTCAATTTCCAGAGCCAGCTTGGCAAACTGACCTGCGGTAAAGGTATCAATCGGCGCTGCAACGCGCAGGCTGAACAGTGCGTCGGTCCAGTTTTTTACCTCTTTCACTTCAGCATTGATCCACTCTGCCATGTTGGCTCCTTAATATTGTTTAGTTAGGTACATCATCGCCATCGGCCTAACGGATTACCAGTCTTGTATCCAGCAAAGGGCTCTCAGCGACAAACGCAGCGCACAGATCAGCAACTGTAGCGGGCGGTTTACAATCTGGACTACCAGCTTGACGGCTTAAGAGATACAGCTTTGCCCGCGCCTCTCGATTTGTCACTGAATCCTGATATTTTTGCCGCCATAAATCCGAGGCGGCCTGTTTTGTGCTGCTTATTCTTTGTTTCTCAGGCAGACATTTTGTTCCATGTTGATAAGTAAAACGCAAAATCGCTTTCTGTTATTCATGCTGATCGTGCTGGTGGCGGTTGGGCAGATGGCGCAAACCATCTATGTGCCAGCGATGGCCAACATGGCCGAAACGCTCAATGTGCGCAGCGGGGCGATCCAGCAGGTAATGGCCGCCTATCTGATGACCTACGGCGGATCGCAGTTGATCTACGGCCCGCTCTCGGACAGTTTTGGCCGCCGTCCGGTGATCCTGATTGGCATGACGATCTTTGCTGTCGGCGCGTTGATCGCCATGTTCGCGCCCTCGCTCGATATTCTGGTGCTCGGCAGCGCGGTGCAAGGTTTAGGCACCGGCGTAGCGGGCGTAATGGCGCGCACCATGCCGCGCGATCTCTACTCCGGCATCGCGCTGCGTCAGGCCAACAGCCTGCTCAATATGGGCATTCTGGTGAGTCCGCTGCTGGCGCCGGTGATTGGCGCGCTGCTGACGCATCTATTTGGCTGGCACGCCTGTTTCGCCTTCCTGCTGCTGCTGTGCGTCGGCGTCACCGCGTCGATGGCGCGCTGGCTGCCGGAAACGCGTCCTGTTGATACGCCCGCCACGCCGTTCCTGCGCCGTTATGCCACTTTGCTGAGCGACGGCAACTTTGTGCGTTACCTGCTGCTGCTGATTGGCGCGCTAGCGGGCATTGCGGTATTCGAAGCCAGCTGCGGCGTACTGATGGGCGGCGTATTGGGGCTGGATGGATTAACCGTCAGCATCCTGTTTATCCTGCCGATTCCGGCGGCGTTCTTTGGCGCCTGGTTTGCCGGACGTGAGCAGAAATCCTGGCATACGCTGATGTGGTACGGCGTGAACAGCTGCCTGTTAGCAGGATTATTGATGTGGGTTCCGGCCTGGTTTGGCGTGATGAACATCTGGACGCTGCTGGTGCCGGCTGCGCTGTTCTTCTTTGGCGCGGGCATGCTGTTTCCGCTGGCAACCTCGGGCGCGATGGAGCCGTATGCGTGGCTGGCGGGCAGCGCCGGTGCGTTGATCGGTGGTTTGCAGAACCTCGGTTCCGGCGTGGTGGCGTGGCTTTCTGCGCTGTTGCCGCAGCACGATCAATCCAGCCTTGGCATGCTGATGTTCGTGACGTCGCTGGTGATGCTGCTGTGCTGGTGGCCGCTCTCACGTCATCCGGAGAGCGGCAAGCAGGCGATTACAGGATAAATTGATGCAGCGCCGCGTCTTTGCGATCCAGATAGTGGATTGACTGGATGCGGCGAATGGTGCGTGATTTGCCGCGCACCAGCAGGGTTTCGCTGGTGGCGATGTTGCCGTTACGCGTGATGCCTTTCAGCAAATCGCCGGTGGTGATGCCGGTGGCCGCGAAGATAACGTTATCGTTACGCGCCATCTGATCCAGCTTCAGTACCTGACCCGCTTCAATGCCCATCTCGGCGCAGCGTTGCAGTTCATTCTCGCCCAGACGACGATTCTCTTCGCTGTCACCTTTCACTTCGTGACGCGCCAGCAGACGTGCCTGCATGTCGCCGTCCATCGCGCGGATTACCGCCGCCGACACCACACCTTCCGGCGCGCCGCCGATGCCGTACATCACATCCACTTCGCTATCCGGCATACAGGTAAGAATCGAGGCCGCGACATCGCCATCCGGGAAGGTGAACACGCGCACGCCGAGCTGTTGCAGCTGGGCAATCACCGCATCGTGGCGGGGCTTGGCCAGAATCGACACCGTTAACTGGCTGAGCGGTTTGCCCAATGCCAGTGCGATGTTTTTCAGGTTGATATCCAGCGGCAGATTGAGGTCGATGGCGCCACGTGCGCCCGGTCCAACAATCAGCTTTTCCATATACATATCAGGTGCGTGCAGGAAGCTGCCCTTATCACCAACCGCCAGCACCGCTAGCGCATTGGCCTGGCCCATCGCCGTCATACGCGTGCCTTCAATCGGATCGACCGCGATATCCACCGCGTCGCCACGTCCGGTACCGACTTTCTCACCGATATACAGCATCGGCGCTTCGTCGATTTCGCCTTCGCCAATCACAATCTGGCCGTCGATATCGATAGTGTTGAGCATAATGCGCATGGCGTGAACGGCTGCGCCGTCGGCCGCATTTTTATCGCCGCGTCCTAACCAGTGATAGCCCGCCAATGCGGCGGCTTCGGTCACGCGGGAAAATTCAATCGCGAGTTCTCGTTTCATGGTGGCACCTGATAAAAAACAGGCAGGCAGTTTAACACAGCGGGAAAGGGTGGCAGGGGAAAAACCCGCGGCAGGGCGCCGCGGGTCAGCAGGATTTTACTCTTCGTCTTCCCACGCTTTGGCGCGAGCGACGGCTTTCTTCCAGCCAGCGTAACGGACGTTACGTTCGGTGGTTTCGATGCTTGGGCGGAACTCACGCTCAATCACCGCTTTAGCGCGGACCTCTTCCAGGTCGCCCCAGAAGCCGACAGCCAAACCAGCCAGATATGCCGCACCCAGCGCCGTGACTTCACGCACTTCCGGACGCTCAACGCGCGTGCCGAGAATGTCGGACTGGAACTGCATCAGGAAGTTGTTGGCGACCGCACCACCATCCACGCGCAGTGATTGCAGGCGGGTGCCGGCATCGTTCTGCATCGCTTCCAGTACGTCGCGCGTCTGGTACGCAATCGACTCCAGCGTGGCACGGATGATGTGGTTCGCGTTCGCACCGCGCGTCAGACCGAAAATCGCGCCGCGTGCATACGGGTCCCAATAAGGCGCACCCAAACCGGTGAAGGCAGGCACCATATATACACCGTTGCTGTCTTTCACTTTCAACGCGAAGTATTCAGAGTCAGTAGAATCGCTGATCAGCTTCATCTCATCACGCAGCCACTGAATTGACGCACCACCGATAAACACCGCACCTTCCAGCGCATAGTTCACTTCGCCGCGTGGGCCGCAAGCGATGGTGGTCAGCAGACCGTGCGTTGAGGTTACGGCTTCGGTGCCGGTGTTCATCAGCATGAAGCAGCCGGTACCGTAAGTGTTTTTCGCCATCCCCGGTTGTACGCACAGCTGGCCATACAGCGCCGCTTGCTGGTCACCGGCGATACCCGCGATAGGAATACGCGTACCGCCTTTACCACCAATGTTGGTCTGGCCGTACACTTCTGAAGAACCTTTCACTTCTGGCAGCATTTCACGCGGGATATCGAGGATCTCCAGCATGCGCTCATCCCACTCCAGCTTGTGGATGTTGTACATCATGGTACGTGAGGCGTTGGTGTGATCGGTGACATGCACACGTCCCTGGGTCATTTTCCAAATCAGCCAGGTATCAACGGTACCGAACAGCAGTTCGCCGCGTTTTGCACGCTCACGCGCGCCTTCAACGTGGTCAAGAATCCACTTCACTTTGGTGCCGGAGAAATACGGGTTAATCACCAAACCGGTGGTGTGCTGGATGTACTCTTCCAGACCCTCTTTCTTCAGCTTGTTACAGTAATCTGCGGTGCGTGGATCCTGCCAGACGATGGCGTTGTAGATTGGCTTGCCGCTCTCTTTATCCCACACGATGGCGGTTTCGCGCTGGTTGGTGATACCAATCGCCGCGATTTGATCGGAGTTAATGTCAGCGTGTGCCAGAACTTCCACCAGCGTGGAGCTTTGTGACGCCCAGATATCCATTGGGTCATGTTCAACCCAACCCGCTTTCGGGTAGATCTGGGTAAATTCGCGCTGAGAAACCGCAACGATGTTGGCATCATGATCAAGCACCACGGCGCGTGAGCTGGTTGTGCCCTGATCGAGTGCAACTATATATTTTTTATCAGTAGTCATTGTGCTGTCCTGATGTGGTATCGATGAAACTTACGCTTTACGCTGCTGAGCGCGCGCAACCGGTTTTTCTGCTGTGCTGGCTTCCGCGACGTTAACTGGTAGATGGCGGCCAATCAGCGAACGGTAACCAAAGGCTCCGAGGCAAGCACCGACCAGCGGGCCAAAAATCGGAACCAGGAAGTAAGGAATATCTTTGCCACCGGTGAAGGCGACGTTGCCCCAACCAGCGAAGAAGGCGAACAGTTTCGGACCGAAGTCACGCGCCGGGTTGAGTGCGAAGCCGGTCAGTGGACCCATTGAGCCACCGATGACCGCCACCAGCAGACCAATCAACAGCGGAGCCAGCGGACCACGCGGCACACCGTTACCGTCATCGGTCAGCGCCATGATCACCGCCATCAACACCGCGGTAATCACCATCTCAACCAGGAACGCCTGAGCCACGCTGATGTGCGGGTTCGGATAAGTCGAGAAGATACCGGCCAGATCGAGGCTTTCAACGCTGCCGCGCACCATTTGATGGCCCGCTTCGTAATCAAAGAACAGATTGTAGTAGAGACCGTAAACCAACGCGGCAGCGCAGAACGCGCCAGCAACCTGCGCCAGAATATAGGGAACAACTTTACGACCTTCAAAATTAGCAAACAGGCACAGCGCGACGGTAACGGCTGGGTTAAGATGCGCGCCGGAAACGCCTGCGCTCAGATAGACTGCCATGGAGACGGCTAAACCCCAGATAATACAAATTTCCCACTGACCGAATGACGCACCGGCCAGTTTCAGTGCAGCAACACAGCCTGCACCAAAGAAGATAATCAAACCTGTGCCGAGAAATTCAGCGATGCACTGACCTTTTAGTGTGTTAGTTGTCTGACTCATAATGGCATTCCTGAAGCGAGGTTAAATTTTATCAGTTTTTGTTCTCATCCATGAGTCGCCCAGCTATCAATGTAGGGTTGATGTGAATTTATCGTTAACGAGCATAAACGAGAAATAGCGAAATTGAAAACTGTGTACTCCGTCATAAAAATGCGCGTTTTCGCGTCTTTTGCGTTTCTTTAAGGCCCATTCACCCCGCTTTGCTGGTCGATGCTGACGTGATCGCGCACACAGATGCGCGAAGATGCGCATTTTTTTTAGGCATAGACTGAAAAGTGTTACAGACTGCCCTCGCAGGCCTTGTGCCGCTGGACTTGCTGGGTTTGGCTACATACAATCGAGTCATCGTGGCTGAGCGCACCATAATAAGGCATGCACTAGCCCCATCAACGCCTTGCAAGATTTAGGAGAGGTCAGAAAGATGTCATTTGAAGTGTTCGAGAAACTGGAAGCGAAAGTACAGCAGGCGATTGATACCATCACTCTGCTGCAGATGGAAATTGAAGAGCTGAAAGAGCAAAACAATACGCTGAAAAACGAAGTCAGCCAGGCTTCAGGCAACCAGGATGCGCTGGTGCGTGAAAATCAGCATCTGAAAGAAGAGCAGCATGTCTGGCAGGATCGTCTGCGGGCACTGCTGGGAAAAATGGAAGAAGTTTAAGCGTCGATGCTTAAACCAACGGGTGCCGCGGCACCCGTTTTTGTTGCGGCTTACTCGATGTCGAGTGCGTCTTCAGACAGGATGATGCCGGTATTGTCGGCATACAAATGGTCGCCAGAGAAGAAGGTCACGCCGCCGAAATTCACGCGCACGTCACTTTCGCCAATGCCTTCACCCGCTGCACCCACCGGAATCGCCGCAATCGCCTGAATGCCGATTTCCAGCTCTTCGAGATCGTCAACCTGACGCACCGAGCCGTAAACCACAATGCCTTCCCACTCATTTTGCGCCGCCAGACTCGCCAGCTGAGCATCGACCAGTGCGCGACGGACCGAACCGCCGCCATCCACCAGCAATACGCGACCCCGACCGTTCTCTTCCAGCAAATCGTAGAGTAAGCCGTTATCTTCGAAACATTTCACTGTGGTGATTTGACCACCGAATGAGCTGCGCCCACCAAAGTTCGAAAAAAGCGGTTCAACAACATTCACAGCTTCGTGGTAGATGTCACAGAGTTCAGATGTATCGTATTTCATGAGGGTTTTCGTCTGTTTGCCACAGGAGCGCTAAGTATATCGCTATCTGGCGATTGTTGGCAAAATCATCAACCGCCAAAAAAAGCGTTGCATCAATATCCTGCGTAAAAAAAAAGCCCGGCACAGTGGCCGGGCAGAGATTTCGCGGGTGAAGCTTACAGAATGAAGCGGCTGAGATCTTCGTCAGCCACCAGCTCATCCAGATGCTTACCAACGTACTCGGCATCGATAGTGATCGACTCACCGTTACGATCGCTGGCGTCATAGGAGATATCTTCCATCAGACGCTCCAGCACGGTATGCAGACGACGCGCACCGATGTTCTCGGTGGTTTCGTTCACCTGCCATGCGGCTTCAGCGATACGACGCACAGCGTCATCGGTGAAGTCGATGTTGACTCCTTCGGTGCCCATCAATGCTTTGTACTGCACGGTAACCGAGGCGTTTGGCTCGGTCAGGATGCGTTCGAAGTCATTGACGGTCAGCGCCTGCAGTTCAACGCGAATCGGCAGACGGCCTTGCAGTTCTGGGATCAGATCTGACGGGCTGGCGACCTGGAACGCGCCGGAAGCGATAAACAGAATGTGGTCAGTTTTCACCATGCCGTGCTTAGTGGAAACGGTGCAACCTTCTACCAGCGGCAGCAGGTCGCGCTGTACGCCTTCGCGTGACACGTCTGGACCGCCCGCATTCTGGCCGCCGCGCTTACAGATTTTATCGATTTCGTCGATGAACACGATACCGTGCTGCTCAACCGCATCGATGGCATCCTGCTTCAGCTCTTCAGGATTCACCAGCTTGGCCGCTTCTTCTTCAATCAGCAGCTTCATGGCTTCTTTGATCTTCAGCTTACGCGGTTTCTGCTTCTGCCCACCGAGGTTCTGGAACATCGATTGCAGCTGGCTGGTCATCTCTTCCATGCCCGGAGGCGCCATGATTTCAACGCCAGCCGATGAAGCGGCCAGATCGATCTCAATCTCTTTGTCATCCAGCTGGCCTTCGCGCAGTTTCTTGCGGAAGGACTGACGCGCGGCCGATGGCTCAGCCGCTTGCTCAGCCTGGCCCCAGTTATTTTTCGCAGGTGGGATCAGCACATCAAGGATGCGCTCTTCCGCCATCTCTTCCGCGCGGTACTTATTCTTCTCGATCGCCTGGCTGCGCACCATCTTGATGGCAGAATCGGTCAGATCGCGAATAATGGAATCGACCTCTTTACCGACGTAACCGACCTCGGTGAATTTGGTGGCTTCCACTTTGATGAACGGTGCGTTCGCCAGTTTGGCTAAGCGACGGGCGATTTCGGTTTTACCGACGCCGGTTGGACCAATCATCAGGATGTTTTTTGGCGTCACTTCGTGGCGCAGCTCTTCGTCGAGCTGCATGCGGCGCCAGCGATTACGCAGGGCGATCGCGACCGCCTTCTTTGCGCCGTCCTGGCCGATGATAAAGCGGTTAAGCTCGCTGACAATCTCGCGTGGAGTCATCTCAGACATGATGTTTAGTCCTTAGCCTTAGACGGTAATGCTTCGAAGTTAATATTGTGGTTGGTGTAGATACAGATATCGCCGGCGATGTTCAGCGCTTTCTCCACGATATCGTGCGCACCAATGTCGGTGTTTTCCAGCAGCGCGCGTGCCGCTGCCTGGGCGTAAGGCCCACCAGAACCAATTGCGATCAGGTCATTTTCAGGCTGGATAACGTCGCCGTTGCCGCTGATGATTAATGAGGAGTTTTCGTCGGCCACCGCCAGCAGCGCTTCGAGGCGGCGCAGCATGCGATCGGTACGCCAATCTTTAGCCAGTTCGACCGCCGCTTTCACCAGATGACCCTGGTGCATTTCCAGCTTGCGCTCAAACAGTTCAAACAGGGTGAAGGCATCTGCGGTACCGCCAGCAAAACCGGCGATCACTTTATCGTTGTAAAGACGACGGACTTTTTTAACGTTGCCTTTCATTACGGTATTGCCGAGCGTAGCCTGGCCATCACCGCCAATCACTACCTGGCCGTTGCGTCGTACACTTACTATTGTTGTCACGGGCAGACCCCTTGTTGCAGTAGAAAAGGAACTCCGCGCACTCGGCGCGGAGTATCATGCAACCAGATATGGGGCGAGTTTGGAGGGTTTCAACCCCCAGCAGCTAGGGGAATACAACTTCCGTGGCCGGAACTGTGTAAGCGTTTGACTGTGCTGTCGGCGCTGCTGCGATCTTTGAACGGCCCGATCACCACGCGATTCCAGCCACCGCCGGTGGTAATGCGGCTCTCAAATCCTTCAAATGCCAGACCGGCGCGTACTGATTCCGCCTGATCGGTGCCTTTGAACGAACCGCACTGCACCATCCAGCGTTGTGAAGATGCTTTCTCTTCCGCTTTCGCCTTGGCCGTTTCCTGCGGTTTGGTCTGCTGTGTTGGCTCACGCGTGATCGGCGCAGCTTGCTGTTGCTGCTGCTGACGCGCGGCCTGTTGTTGCTGCAACTGTTGCTGGCGCTGCTGCTGTTGTAACTGTTGCTGCTGACGTTGCAACTGCTGCTGTTGTTGTTGCTGTACCTGCTGCTGCTGTTGCACCTGCTGACGCTGCAGCGTTTGCTGACGCTGCGCCGGGGTTTGTTCGTTCCACGGCACTTCATTCAGCTGCGTCGGCTGCTGGCGCATATCGGCCTGCATCTGCTCCAGCAGCTGGCGCTGTTCATCGGTCAGCTGAGTTTGTGATTGCACGCCACCGGCCGAAGGCTCAGTCGGCGACGGAACGGTAATTTGGCGATTTTCTAGCTCTTTGATGTACTTCCAGCGCTCTTCCGGCTTCGGCGGCAGGCCGTTACCGTTGGCTTTGTGGTTTGGAATGACCTCAATCTCTTCTTTCTTGTGATGCGAGATGAACCATAAACCACCGGCAAAGGTGACCAGCACGGCCACGGCCAATACCATCATGAGCTTTGAAGTGCCTGATCCGCCTTTGCTTTTCTTGCTGCGGCTGGCGGGTTTTTTGCGACGCGTCCCTGTTGAACGCCCGCGGCCTACATAATCTTTCTGTGCCACTTTCGTTCTGCTACCCTTCAAAAAATATGCCAATGGGCGTGTGAATGATCTGTTAACTGCCCCGGCAATGAATGCGCCATGTTACGCAAGGGCTGGAACTTTGACCAGCACAGTCTGCCTTCAGAATCCGCTGAAAATGCAGGCGTCTATACGTTATTTTTCACGTTTTGCTGCCGGTGCCGTACTGCCGCGCACACGCAGCTCCGCATCCAGCAGGCGCGAACCGTTATTCACGCGTTTACCCTGCAGCTCATCAAGTAATAGCAGCATCGCTTCACGGCCGATGGCAAAACGCGGCTGGGCCACGGTGGTCAGCGGGGGATCGTAATATTGTGCCAGTTCGATATCATCGAAGCCCACCACCGACAGATCCTGCGGAATACGCATGCCGAGTTTACGCGCCTGATTCATCGCGCCCAGCGCCATCAAATCGCTATGACAGAAAATCGCTTTCGGCGGCTGCGGCAAACTCATTAACTGCTTAAGCGCATTCGCGCCGGCTTCAAAGGTGAAGTCGCCGTGCACAATCATCGTTGGGTCGATGGCGATGCTGCTGCGACGCAGCGCCTGAATGTAGCCCTGTAAACGATACTGGCTCAGCGGAATGTGTTCTGGCCCGGTGATGCAGGCGATTTGGCGATGACCAAGCTGCAGCAGGTGATTCACCGCTTCAAAGGCGGCGGTCAGGTTATCGATATGCACCGTTGGTAATGCCATCTCCGGCGCAAATTCGTTGCCCATCACCATCGGCGGCAGGTTGCGCTGATCTTCAATGCCCGCCTCAAATGGCAGCTGTGAACCCAACAGCACCATGCCGTCGATCTGTCGCGTCAGCATTAAATTCAGGAAGGTTTTTTCCTGTTTATTCTGATGCGCGCAATCGCCAATCAGTACCAGATAACCTTCATGCGCAGCGGTGACTTCCACGCCGCGAATGATCTCACTGAAGAAGGGATCGCAGATGTCCGGCACAATCACCAGAATGGTTTGCGTTTCACCGCGTTTGGCATTGCGCGCTAAACCGTGCGGCGCATAACCCACGGCAATCACCGCTTTTTCGACCTTGAGCCGGGTAGCGGCAGAGACTTTTTCTGGATTCATCAACGCACGTGAAACCGTGGCGGTTGAAACGCCTGCTTTCTCGGCCACATCTTTCATGGTGGCGGCGGTGGAGGGTTGCTTCTGGTCCAACGTATAACTCCTGACGCGGTACAGCGCATTGATTTTCAGACATTACCGGGCTTCAACCGGGTCGGCACTATTGTTAACCCAAGGTCGCGCCGGGTTGTTACTTAATTTGCATAAAAATTGTGACTTGTGCGACTTTTTTCGATCTGGCTCGCAGTTGTGGCGCGGCTTAGCTCTCGGTGGGATCGATATCCAGCGTCCATTTCACTTTGCGCGATGCCGGTAAGGTGGCGATCAGCGGCAGCGATCCGCTCAGCAGCTGTTGCAGACGTTTGCGCGACGGATGCTGCAACAGCAGCTGCCAGCGCCAGCGTCCACTGCGCTTCGGTGCCAACGCCGGAACCGGCCCCATCAGCCACATCGCCTCATCTTTTAACGGGCTGGCTTCCAGCAAATTGCGCAGCTGTGTGAGGAATTCTGCCGCCTGTTGGTTATCCATATCCTCAGCGCGGAACAGCGCATGGCTGGTCCACGGCGGTAGCTGAACCGACTGACGCTCCAGCAGCGTTTGATCGGCAAAGGCGAAATAGCCGCGATGCAGCAAAGTTTGCAGCAATGGATGTTCCGGATGATGGGTTTGCAGCAACACTTCGCCCTGTTTACCCGCACGACCGGCGCGGCCCGCAACCTGCGTATAAAGCTGAGCGAAACGCTCGGCGGCACGGAAATCGGCCGAGAACAGCGCGCCATCGACATCCAGCAGCGACACCAGCGTGACATCCGGGAAGTGATGGCCTTTCGCCAGCATTTGCGTGCCTACCAGAATGCGCGCGCCGCCGCGATGTACATCGGCCAGATGTTGCTCCAGCGCGCCTTTACGGCTGGTGGTGTCGCGATCGATGCGCGATACCGGCACGCCGGGGAACAGCGTACCCAATTGCTGTTCAAGCTGCTCGGTGCCTACGCCGACCGGCATCAAATGCGTTGAACCACAGCTCGGGCACTGATTCGGCAGCGGACGCTGGCTGTCACAATGGTGGCAGCGCAGCTGGCGATGGTTCTGGTGCAGCGTGTAATAGCTATCGCAGCGCTGGCACTCGGCCAGCCAGCCACAATCGTGGCACATCAGCGCCGGAGAAAATCCACGGCGGTTGAGGAACAGCAGAACCTGATTGTCGGCCTGCAGGTGCTGACGCATTTTGCCGAGCAGCGCGGGTGCCAATCCACCTTTTAGCTGCTGGCCTTTAAGATCGATCAGCTGCTGTAACGCCGGTTTAGCATTGCCCGCGCGTTTGGTGAGATTGAGCTGGCGATATTTGCCGACGCGCACGTTGTGCAAGGTTTCCAGCGCCGGCGTGGCGGAACCCATCACAATCGGAATGTCTTCCTCATGCGCGCGGAACACCGCCAGATCGCGCGCCTGATAGCGCCAGCCTTCCTGCTGTTTGTATGAGCTGTCGTGCTCTTCATCAATAATGATGACGCCGGGACGCGCCAGCGGTGTGAAAAGCGCCGAGCGTGTACCGATAACAATCGCGGTTTCGCCGCTGCGTGCGCGCAGCCAGACCGCCAGGCGTTCGCTGTCATTTAGCGCCGAGTGCAGCACATCAATCGGCGCATCAAACCGCTCGCGGAAGCGGGCGATGGTTTGCGGCGTCAGGCCGATTTCCGGTACCAGCACCAAAGCCTGTTTGCCGCGTGCCAGCACGTTCTCCAGCACGCTGAGATACACCTCGGTTTTACCCGAACCGGTAATGCCGGCCAGCAGCCACGGCGCATAGTGATCGTCTTCACTGCGCATCGCGCCCACCGCCATCGCCTGATCGGTATTCAGGCGCAGGCGATCCCCTTTGACGGCAAAGCTGGTACGCCAGTCGTGCATCTGCGGCGTATGTTCACGCAGATCGCACAAGCCTTTTGCCCGCAACGCTTGCAGCGCGGCATCGGTAAAATCGTGTTCGCTGACCTGATGTCGATAGAGCGGTCGCTGACGCAGCATCGCCAGCGCTTGCTGCTGTTTCGGCGCGCGCTTCAGACTTTCCATCGCCACTTCACGGCCAGCATCATTAATCACCCACTGCCACAGCGGCGCTTCCTGCGCGGGTTTGCCCTGACGCAGCAGCACCGGCAGCGCATGGCTCAGCACCTCGCCGAGCGGCGAATGATAATAGTTGGCGGCCCAATGCAAAATGCGCCACAGGGCGGGCGAGAACAGGCTTTGATCGTCGAGCACGCTCTCTATCTGTTTGAGCTGCGTCAGCGGCAGATCGCTGCTCTCGCGCGTGCCGACCACAATGCCGATCATTTTGCGATTGCCGAACGGCACATTCACGCGTGCGCCCGCCACCGGCTGCGGCGCATCGGCAGGCAGCAAGTAATCAAACAGGCGAGGTAGCGGAACGGGCAGGGCAACCTGAACAACGGGCATCTGAATCTCTATCCGGTTCTGAATTAAGGAGAAGTAGTGTACACGGCTAATTAGGAAGCGGCTATTTGCTAAAACCGGTTAATTTCTGTATACTATGTCGCCTTCGATGAGATCACTTGTCGGAGCATACACTTAATGTTCAACCGCGTGTGGTGCTGTGCAGGCTGAGCCTGGCACGGAGAGCGACACGGCCTTTTATGAGGTTCTCCCATGAAACAAGGTATTCACCCTAAGTACGAAGCAGTAACCATGACTTGCTCTTGCGGTAACGTGATCAACACCCGTTCAACCATGGCTTCTGGTCTGAACCTGGACGTGTGCGGCAAATGCCACCCGTTCTACACTGGTAAGCAGCGTATTGCTGACACCGGTGGCCGTGTAGATCGCTTCAACAAGCGTTTCAGCGTGCCAGCAAGCAAGAAATAAGATTTTTGGCCGTCGAATCCTCGCGATTCGGCAGCAAGAAAAAACCCAGCCTCGGCTGGGTTTTTTTATTTCTGGCTTCAGTATTCCCAACTATCGGGATCGATGCCCATTTCACGCATAATCTGTTTCGCTTCTTCCGGAATCTCATCGCTGCGTTCTTTACGCAAATCGACATCGTTCGGCAGAGGCTGCCCGGTAAAAGCATGCAAAAAGGCTTCACACAGCAGTTCGCTGTTGGTGGCGTGACGCAGGTTGTTCACCTGACGGCGGGTACGCTCATCCGTTAAAATCTTCAGCACTTTCAGCGGGATAGAAACTGTAATTTTCTTAACCTGCTCGCTCTTTTTGCCATGTTCAGCGTAAGGGCTGATATATTCGCCGTTCCATTCAGCCATGGGTTACCTTAATCAATAAAAGTTGAATATGGGGAAATCCGTTGATTATGCCCGATTTTTCGATGCCTGACCCCTTAAACCGCAGGTTTTATGCTTTAGCACCGCTTCTGCAAAGGAAAGCGCGCTGAACACCAGGCGATGACGGACAATTTTAGCGGTTATTGATGATTTGCTCAATCTATACGCAAAGACATTTAGATGTCCAGATGTATTGACGTCTATGTGCGGAATGTTATCCTGTTGCTCTTCTTTTTCTTCAGGAACAGTAAGCACCATGACGCGTAAACAGGCAACCATCGCAGTACGTAGCGGTTTGAATGATGACGAGCAATATGGCTGCGTTGTCCCACCGATTCATCTCTCCAGCACCTATAACTTCCTCGACTTCAATGAGCCGCGTGCGCATGACTATTCACGTCGTGGTAACCCAACGCGCGATGTGGTTCAGCGCGCGTTGGCAGAGCTGGAAGGTGGCGCAGGCGCGGTATTGACCAATACCGGCATGTCAGCGATTCATCTGGTGACAACCGTGTTCCTGAAGCCGGGCGATCTGCTGGTGGCGCCACACGACTGTTATGGCGGCAGCTATCGTCTGTTCGATAGCCTGAGCAAGCGCGGCGCGTATCGCGTGAAGTTTGTCGATCAGGGCGACAAAGCGGCGTTGGCCGCTGCTCTGGCCGAGAAGCCAAAACTGGTGCTGGTCGAAAGCCCAAGCAATCCACTGCTGCGTGTGGTCGATATCGCCAGCATCTGCGCCGCCGCGCGTGAAGCGGGTGCCATTAGCGTGGTGGACAACACCTTCCTCAGCCCGGCGTTGCAAAACCCGCTGGCGCTGGGTGCCGATCTGGTTGTTCACTCCTGCACCAAATACCTGAATGGTCATTCAGATGTGGTGGCAGGCGCGGTGATTTCGAAAGATCCGGCGATGGCCACCGATCTGGCGTGGTGGGCGAATAATATTGGTGTAACCGGCGCGGCGTTTGATAGCTACCTGCTGCTGCGCGGTTTGCGCACGCTGTCACCGCGCATCGCCGCAGCACAACGCAATGCATTGGCGATAGTTGATTACCTGAAGCAACAACCGCTGGTGAAAAAACTGTATCATCCGTCCCTGCCGGAAAATGCCGGTCATGAGTTTGCGGTACGTCAGCAGCGTGGTTTTGGTGCCATGCTGAGTTTCGAAATCGATGCCGATGAGGCTCGCCTGCGCCGCTTCCTGAAAGCGCTGCAGCTGTTCACGCTGGCCGAATCGCTCGGCGGCGTAGAGAGTTTGATTTCGCATACCGCGACCATGACGCATGCGGGCATGTCTGCAGAAGCGCGCGCGGCAGCGGGAATTTCGGAAACGCTGCTGCGTATTTCTGTTGGGATTGAAGATCACGAAGATTTAATCGCCGATCTGGATAATGCATTCCGGATCGCAGCCGAGGAGTAACCATGACGAGTTCAGTGGGCGCGGGAACGCCGATCAAGCAGTTGCATAAATTTGGTGGCAGTAGCCTGGCCGACGCACGTTGCTATCAGCGTGTGGCCAGCATCATGGCGGATTACAGCCAGCCAGGCGACTTAATGGTGGTCTCTGCCGCAGGCAGCACTACTAACCAGTTGATCAGCTGGCTGAAATTGAGCCAGAGCGATCGCTTATCTGCCCATCAGGTGCAACAGGCTTTACGGCGTTTTCACAGCGAGTTAATTGCTGCACTGCTGCCTGCTGAATATGCCGAAACCCTGACGTCTTCCTTTATACGCGATCTGGAAAGACTGGCGGCGCTGCTCGATGGCACCATCACCGACGCGGTGTATGCCGAAGTGGTGGGGCACGGCGAAATCTGGTCGGCGCGCTTGATGGCCGCGGTGCTGAGCCAGCGCGAGATCGAAGCCGCGTGGCTTGATGCGCGTGACTTCCTGCGTGCTGAACGTGCCGCGCAGCCGCAGGTTGATGAAGGCAAATCCTGGCCGCTGCTGCAGGAGTTGTTAACGCAGCATCCGCATAAGCGTTTGGTGGTGACCGGATTTATCAGCCGTAGCGAAGCGGGTGAAACCGTGCTGCTTGGCCGTAACGGCTCGGACTACTCGGCAACGCAGATTGGTGCGCTGGCGGGCGTGGGTCGCGTGACCATCTGGAGCGATGTGGCAGGCGTTTACAGCGCCGATCCGCGTAAAGTCTCTGATGCGTGCCTGCTGCCGCTGCTGCGTCTTGATGAAGCCAGCGAGCTGGCGCGCCTGGCTGCGCCGGTGCTGCACACCCGCACCTTGCAGCCGGTTTCCAATAGCGACATCGACTTGCAGCTGCGTTGCAGCTATCAACCGGAGCAGGGCTCGACGCGCATTGAGCGCGTGCTGGCCTCCGGCACCGGCGCGCGTATCGTCACCAGCCACGATGATGTGTGTCTGGTGGAGATTCAAATTCCCGACAATCACGATTTCAAAACCCAGCAGAAAGAGATCGATCTGCTGCTGAAGCGCGCGCAGCTGCGTCCGCTGGCGATCGGCGTGCATCCCGATCGTCGCCTGCTGCAGCTGTGTTACACCTCGGAAGTGGTGAATAGCGCCTTCAACCTGTTGCAGGACGCCGCACTGCCGGGCCATCTGCAGCTGCGCGACGGCTTAGCGCTGGTGGCGCTGGTGGGCGCGGGCGTGACGCGTAATCCGCTGCACAGCCATCGCTTCTGGCAGCAGATTAAAGATCAGCCGGTGGAGTTTGTCTGGCAATCGGAAGATCACATCAGCATCGTGGCGGTACTGCGCGTCGGCCCGACGCAGCACCTGATTCAGGGATTGCATCAGTCGCTGTTCCGCGCGGAAAAACGCATCGGCCTGATCTTGTTCGGTAAAGGCAACATCGGTTCACGCTGGCTGGAGCTGTTTGCCCGCGAGCAGGAAACGCTGTCGGCGCGTACGGGGTTTGAGTATGTGCTGGCGGGCGTGGCAGACAGCAGCCGCAGTTTGCTGAGCTACGACGGTCTGGAAGCCAGCCGCGCGTTGGCGTTCTTTGATGATGAAGCGGTTGAGCGCGATGAAGAGTCACTGTTCCTGTGGATGCGTGCGCACCCGTTTGATGATTTAGTGGTGCTGGACGTCACCGCCAGCGAGCAGCTGGCGCAGCAGTATCACGATTTCGCCAGCCACGGCTTCCACGTTATCAGCGCCAACAAGGTTGCCGGTGCGTCGAGCGGTCAGAGCTGGCGTCAGGTGCGTGATGCTTTCGCTAAAACCGGTCGTCACTGGCTGTATAACGCCACCGTCGGTGCCGGTTTGCCGGTCAATCACACGGTGCGCGATTTGCGCGAAAGCGGCGATAGCATTCTGGCGATCAGCGGCATCTTCTCCGGCACGCTGTCGTGGCTGTTCCTGCAATTTGATGGCACGGTGCCGTTTAGCGAGCTGGTCGATCAGGCGTGGCAGCAAGGCTTGACCGAACCGGACCCGCGCGTTGATTTGTCCGGGCAGGACGTAATGCGCAAGCTGGTGATTCTGGCGCGTGAAGCGGGCTACGACATCGAGCCGGATCAGGTGCGTGTCGAATCGCTGGTGCCGGCGATTTGCGACGGTGAGTCGATTGATCACTTTTTCGAAAACGCCGACGAGTTAAATGACCAGATGCTGCAGCGCCTGGAAGCAGCGCAGGAAATGGGGTTGGTGCTGCGTTACGTGGCGCGTTTCGATGCCAACGGCAAAGCGCGCGTTGGCGTGGAAGCGGTACGTCCCGAGCATCCGCTGGCCGCGCTGCTGCCGTGTGATAACGTGTTCGCCATCGAAAGCCGCTGGTATCGCGATAATCCGCTGGTGATTCGCGGACCAGGTGCAGGCCGCGATGTTACGGCGGGCGCGCTGCAATCGGATATCAACCGCCTCGCACAGCTGCTGTAATCTGCCTCACTCTGCAGACGGCATCGTCCGTCTGCACTCTTCACCTTCTCCCGACCATCATGAAACGCTTTCAGCTTGATTGAAGATTTGTCACGCCTGTTCATTAATTTTCAGTTGACGCTAGCGCGGGAATCGTTCATTTTGTGCATCTGGACGTCTAAACGGATGGATGTTCGAAGGCCGCAAAATAATCGATATGTGATGACGAGGTAATAAGGATGAGTTTCTTTCACGCCAATCAACGCGAAGCGTTGAACCAGAGCCTGGCTGAGCTGAACGGGCAAATTAATGTCTCTTTCGAATTTTTCCCGCCACGTACCAGTGAAATGGAAGAAACGTTGTGGAGCTCAATCGATCGACTGAGCAGCCTGAAGCCGAAATTCGTCTCTGTCACCTACGGCGCCAACTCTGGCGAACGTGACCGTACGCACAGCATCATTAAAGGCATTAAAGATCGTACCGGCCTGGAAGCGGCACCGCATCTGACCTGTATTGATGCCACGCGTGATGAGCTGCGCGGTATCGCGCGTGATTATTGGGATAGCGGCATTCGTCATATCGTGGCACTGCGCGGTGATTTACCGCCAGGCAGCGGCAAGCCGGAAATGTACGGTTCGGATTTGGTTGAACTGCTGAAAGAGGTTGGCGATTTTGACATCTCGGTGGCGGCCTATCCGGAAGTGCATCCCGAAGCGAAAAGCGCGCAGGCCGATTTGATCAATCTGAAACGCAAAATTGATGCCGGTGCTAACCGCGCCATCACCCAGTTCTTCTTCGACGTGGAAAGTTACCTGCGCTTCCGCGATCGCTGTGTCGCAACCGGTATCGACGTGGAAATCGTGCCGGGTATTTTGCCGGTCTCTAACTTCAAGCAGCTACAACGCTTCGCCACCATGACCAATGTGCGGGTGCCGGGCTGGATGAGTGCGATGTTTGAAGGTCTGGATAACGATCCGGAAACGCGCAAAATGGTGGGTGCCAGCGTCGCGATGGACATGGTGAAAATCCTGTCGCGGGAAGGGGTAAAGGATTTCCATTTCTATACGCTGAACCGCGCCGAGTTGAGTTACGCCATTTGCCACACGCTGGGCGTGCGTCCGGCGATAGGTGGTTAAGTTTGGTGGTCGCCATGAATGGCGACCCTACAGGTTGCCGGTTTTGTAGGGTGCGCATTCATCGCACCGGTAAACCAATAAAAAAGGAGCCAGTTGGCTCCTTTTTCACATCATGTCACTAAATTAACCGGTATTACGCATACCCGCTGCAACACCCGCGATCGTCACCATCAACGCTTGTTCAACACGCGCATCTGGCTCATCACCGCGCTCTTCCTGCGCACGTGAACGATGCAGCAGTTCAGCCTGCAACACGTTCAGTGGATCGGTATAAACGTTACGCAGCGCGATAGACTCGGCAATCCACGGTTGGTCAGCCATCAGATGGGCATCGTTCGCGATGGTCAGCACCGCTTTGATATCCGCATCAAGCTGATCGCGCAGCTGCTTGCCGAGCGACCACAGTGATTTATCCACCAGACGCTGATCGTAGTACTCCGCCAGCCACAGATCGGCTTTCGAGAACACCATCTCCAGCATGCCAAGACGTGTGGCGAAGAACGGCCACTCGCGGCACATGTTCTCCAGCTCATCCTGATGACCTTCATCCATCGCTTTCTGCAACGCGGCACCCGCGCCCAGCCAGGCTGGCAGCATCAGGCGGTTCTGCGTCCAGGCGAAGATCCACGGAATGGCACGCAGCGATTCCACACCGCCGGTTGGGCGACGTTTAGCCGGACGTGAACCCAGCGGCAATTTGCCCAGCTCCTGCTCTGGCGTGGCCGAGCGGAAATAGGGCACGAAGTCCGGGTTTTCACGCACATAGCCGCGATACATCGCGCAGGAGTGCGCCGACAGACCATTCATGATCTCCTGCCATTCGCGCTTTGGCTCCGGCGGTGGCAGCAGGTTGGCTTCCAGAATCGCACCGGTGTACAGCGACAGGCTGGCGATGGTGACTTCGGGTAAACCGTATTTGAAGCGAATCATCTCGCCCTGTTCGGTCACGCGCAGGCCACCTTTCAGGCTGCCCGGCGGTTGTGACAACAGCGCCGCATGGGCTGGCGCGCCGCCACGACCGATTGAGCCGCCGCGTCCGTGGAACAGCGTCAGCGTGATGCCCGCGCTTTCACAGGTTTTGATCAGTGCATCCTGCGCCTGATATTGCGCCCAGCTGGCGGCCATCACGCCGGCATCTTTCGCCGAGTCGGAATAGCCAATCATCACCATCTGTTTGCCATTGATAAAGCCGCGATACCAGTCGATGTTCAGCAACTGCGTCATCACGTCATTAGCGTTGTTCAGGTCATCAAGGGTTTCAAACAGCGGCGCAACCGGCATGGCGTAAGGAATGCCGGCTTCTTTCAGCAGCAGATGCACGGCCAGCACGTCCGACGGCGTTTTCGCCATGGAGATCACGTAGGAAGCAATTGAACCCTGCGGCGCTTCGGCCACCACTTTGCAGGTATCCAGCACTTCGCGCGTCTCATCGCCCGGTTCCCACTGATGCGGCAACAACGGACGCTTAGAATTCAGTTCGCGAATCAGGAAGGCTTGTTTATCGGCTTCTGACCAGCTTTCGTAATCACCGAGGCCGAGATAGCGCGTCACTTCGGCAATCGCCTGGGTATGGCGGGTGCTCTCCTGACGGATATCAATACGCACCAGCGGCACGCCGAAACACTTCACGCGGCGCAGCGTGTCCAGCAGCTGGCCGTTGGCGATGATGCCCATGCCGCACTGCTGCAGAGATTGATAGATAGCGAACAGCGGATCCCACAGCTGATCGTTGGAGACCAGCAGATCGGCCGGA
Organism: Pantoea sp. B9002; assembly: GCF_013385945.1. Classification (NCBI taxonomy): domain Bacteria; kingdom Pseudomonadati; phylum Pseudomonadota; class Gammaproteobacteria; order Enterobacterales; family Erwiniaceae; genus Pantoea; species Pantoea sp. B9002. The sequence goes on along the minus strand of NZ_JACAPA010000029.1, from coordinate 16,126 downwards.
CGCGGCAGACGCTCGCCTTTCAGACGACGGCCCAGATAGGCCTGCGTGGTCATCAGCTGGCTGCGGATGCGCTTCAGCACCATACGATAGGGCTCCAGCGCTTCCGGATCGCCGCACAACTCGCGCACTTCGTCGCTACATTCGGACATCGACAGCTCAGAAACCAGCACGCCGATATCACGCAGGAACAGGTCCGCGGCTTTCCAGCGGCTCAGTTGCATTGCGTGGCGGGTAATCGGTGCGGTGACGTTTGGATTGCCGTCACGGTCGCCGCCCATCCACGAGGTAAATTTGATCGGCACGAAATCGACCGGCAGCTTAATGCCAAAGGTCTCTTCGACTTGTTCATTCAGCTCACGCAGGAAAGCCGGCACGCCTTGCCACAAGCTGTTTTCCACCACGGCAAAGCCCCATTTGGCTTCATCAATAGGCGTAGGACGGTATTTGCGGATCTCGTCGGTGTGCCACGCTTGCGCCACCAGCTGACGCAGACGGCGCATCACCTGGGTACGTTCGTAGTCAGAGATATCGCTGTGATCGAGTTGCTGCAAACAGCTGTTCACTTCGCCCAGCATATGGATCAGCGTGCGGCGGGTAATTTCGGTGGGGTGCGCAGTCAGCACCAGCTCCAGCGACAGCTCTTCAATCGACTGGCGGATCGCCGCTTCGCTGATATCGCCTTGCTGTTTCAGACGCTCGAAAGTCTTTTTCAGCAGCTCAGGATGGTTAGCGCCATCGCCGCTACGCGAAATGGTTTGATACTGTTCTGCCACGTTGGTGAGATTAAGGAACTGGCTAAACGCACGCGCCACCGGCAGCAGCTCGTCATTCGACAGATTTTGCAGCGTGGTCAGCAGTTCCTGACGATGAGTGTCATTTCCCGCACGGGATGACTTAGAGAGTTTACGGATGGTCTCCACCTGGTCGAGGATGTTCTCTCCTAGTGCATCCTTAATCGTATCCCCGAGCAGTTTGCCGAGCATACTGACATTACTTCGCATTGCGGAATATTGTTCGTTCATTGGACCCTGACACCCTTATCGTCTTTTTAATACTCTTACGCCCAACGGGCATAACATCGTCTTTTATCTAGCCACGTATCTTCCTGCACGTCAATTGCCTTAAATCTGCGTAAATGTGCTGCTAAATGGCGGAAATTCAAAGAATTTGCTTGCAACGAAGCGAGATAAGTTATTCTTATTATCAAATCCCGAACAATGACGGGGCAATTTGCTGATTTAACAGTGAAATGCCCCATCTGTTGTTCATCAATGACAAAAATGCTGTACGACCTGAGTGATAAGCGCATGAGTCGGCTTGATAAATGCGGTATCAATAAACTCATCAGGTTGGTGGGCTTGATTGATAGATCCCGGGCCTAAAACCAGCGTTGGGCACAACTGCTGGATAAAAGGCGCTTCAGTGCAATAGTTCACCACTTCGGTTGGCACACCCAGCAGCTTCTCCACTACTTGCACCAGCTCATGATCGGCCGGGCATTCGTAGCCTGGAATCGGCGGATGCAGCTCGCCCACGGTGAGACGTCCCGGCCAGCGCGCACTCACCGGCGCCAGCGCGTCATTCAGTAGGCCATCCAAATCGCTCAGGGTTAAGCCCGGCAGCGGACGAATATCCATGTGCAATTCACAGCAGGCGCAGATGCGGTTGGCGGCGTCGCCACCATGAATATGACCAAAGTTCATGGTGGGATAAGGAATGGCAAAACCATCGTGGTTGTAACGCTCTTTCAGCGTGTTACGCAGCTGCATCAGCTGGGTGATGGATTCATGCATCAGCTCAATAGCGTTGACGCCGCGCGACGGATCGCTGGAGTGGCCCGATTGCCCCTGAATACGAATCACATTCGACAGATGACCTTTATGCGCGCGCACCGGCTTAAGCGAGGTGGGCTCGCCGATGATGGCGCAATCCGGACGCAATTGGGTGGATTCAGAGAAATACTTCGCGCCCGCCATGGTGGTCTCTTCGTCGGCGGTGGCGAGGACGTAGAGCGGCTTGCTGAGTTTGGTCACGTCAACGTCACGCAGCGCATCCAGAATAAAGGCGAAGAAACCTTTCATATCGGCGGTGCCGAGGCCGTACAGCTTGTTGTCGTGTTCGGTCAGCGTGAAAGGATCGCGCGTCCAGCGGCCATCATCGTAAGGCACGGTGTCGGTATGACCCGCCAATAACAAGCCGCCTGCGCCCAATCCGCTGCGCGCCAGCATGTTGAATTTATGCCGCGTGCCAGGCACCGGCTGCACTTCAACACTGAAGCCAATATCGCGGAACCAGCCGGCCAGCAAATTGATTAAAGTTTCATTACTCTGATCCAGTGCGCTGTCGGTTGCGCTGATTGATGGCGTGGCAATCAACTGGCGGTAGAGTTCGATAAAAGGTGGTAATTTTGTCTTCACTGTTGACGGTCCTTGGGTTAGGATGTATCAATATTCATGCATTAATAGTGAATAAAAATACAATAACGTCGCTTGCATGTGAAGCATCAAATCTTCTGCAAACGGCATTCTGGGCAACGGGGCAAGGCCGCGACCCGATACGTGTGACTGTAATAAGGTATACAGCCTGATGTTGAATACGCTGATCGTTGGTGCCAGTGGTTACGCTGGCGTAGAGCTTGCCACCTACCTGAATCGCCATCCGCATATGAACATAACCGCTTTGGCGGTTTCAGCGCAAAGCCCGGATGCTGGAAAGTTATTGTCGGATTTGCATCCGCAGCTCAAAGGCATTGTCGATTTGCCGCTGCAGCCGCTGAGCGACGCCGCTGAATGGGCCGACAAAGTGGATGTGGTGTTCCTCGCCACCGCCCACGAAGTCAGCCACGATCTGGCACCCGAATTCCTCAAAGCAGGTTGCGTGGTGTTTGATCTTTCCGGCGCGTTCCGCGTAAACAACGACGCTTTCTATACGCAATATTACGGTTTCAGCCATCAGCATCAGGATTGGCTGGACAAGGCGGTTTACGGCCTGGCCGAATGGCAGCACGACAAAATCAAAGACGCGGAGCTGGTTGCGGTGCCGGGTTGCTACCCAACCGCAGCCCAGCTTTCGCTGAAACCGCTGATCGCAGCGGGCCTGCTTAACGATGCACAGTGGCCAGTGATCAACGCCACCAGCGGCGTGAGCGGCGCAGGGCGCAAAGCCAACGTTGGCACCAGCTTCTGTGAAGTGAGCTTGCAGCCATACGGCCTGTTTAATCATCGTCATCACCCGGAAATTGTGGCGCATCTCGGTACGCCGGTGATCTTCACGCCACATCTGGGCAGCTTCCCGCGCGGGATTTTGTCGACCACCACTTGCCGCCTGAAAGCGGGCGTGACCCAGCAGGATGTGGCCGATGCTTTCCATAACGCCTACCACGACAAACCGCTGGTGCGCGTGTATGACAAAGGCGTACCGGCGCTGAAAGCGGTGGTCGGTTTGCCGTTCTGCGACATCGGCTTCGCCATGCAGGGCGAGCACCTGATTGTTGTGGCTGCCGAAGATAACCTGCTGAAAGGTGCCTCATCGCAGGCGGTTCAGTGTTTGAACATTCGTTTCGGCTTCCCCGAAACGCTGTCTCTGATTTAACGAACGGATAACGCAATGAATCCATTGATCATTAAACTGGGTGGCGTGCTGCTGGATAGCGAAGAAGCGCTGGCCCGTCTGTTTGATGCCCTGCTGGCATATCGCAATGAACATCAGCGTCCGCTGATCATTGTGCACGGCGGCGGTTGCGTGGTGGACGAGCTGATGAAGAAGCTCGCGCTGCCGGTGAAAAAGAAGAACGGTTTGCGCGTGACGCCAGCCGATCAGATTGACATTATTACCGGTGCGTTAGCCGGTACCGCCAACAAAACGCTGCTGGCGTGGGCGAAGAAATATGGCATCGGCGCAGTGGGCTTGTGCCTCGGCGACGCCGGTTTGGTCAATGTGGCGCAGTTCGATGAAGAGCTGGGACACGTTGGCAACGCAACGCCAGGTAATCCGGCGTTGGTGAATACGCTGCTGGCGGCGGGCTACATGCCGGTCATCAGCTCAATTGGCATTACCGACGGCGGCGAGTTGATGAACGTCAATGCTGATCAGGCGGCAACCGCGCTGGCGGCGACCATTGGCGCTGACTTAGTGTTGTTGTCAGACGTCAGCGGCATTCTCGATGGCAAAGGTCAGCGCATTGAAGAGATGACCGCCGCGAAAGCGGAACAGCTGATTGCGCAGGGCATCATCACCGATGGCATGATCGTGAAAGTGAACGCGGCGCTCGATGCCGCCCGCACGCTCGGTCGCCCGGTCGATATCGCCAGCTGGCGTCATGCTGAACAACTGCCAACCCTTTTCAACGGCGTGTCGATTGGCACCCGGATTCTCGCATAATCAAGGATTAAGACATGAGCACGCAAAACATCAAAAAAATCGTTCTGGCCTACTCAGGCGGCCTGGATACTTCAGCCATCATTCCATGGTTGAAAGAGAACTACGGTGGTTGTGAAGTGGTGGCGTTCGTGGCGAACATTGGCCAGGATCCCGCTGATCTGGAAGGCGTAGAGAAGAAAGCGCTGCAGTCTGGTGCGTCTGAGTGCCACGTGGCCGATCTGCGTGAAGAGTTCATCAGCGAATACGTTTATCCGGTTCTGCAGACCGGCGCCCTGTACGAAGGCACTTATCTGCTGGGTACCTCAATGGCGCGTCCGATTATCGCTAAAGCCCAGGTTGAGCTGGCGCTGAAAGTGGGCGCAGATGCGCTGTGCCACGGTGCAACCGGTAAAGGTAACGATCAGGTGCGTTTTGAAACCACCTACACCGCGCTGGCTCCACAGCTGAAAGTGGTTGCGCCATGGCGTGAGTGGGACCTGCGTTCACGTGAAGCGCTGCTGGATTACCTGAAAGAGCGCAATATTCCGACCACCGCGTCGCTGGAAAAAATCTACAGCCGTGATGAGAACGCCTGGCACATCTCTACCGAAGGCGGCGTGCTGGAAAGCCCAGCGAATGCACCGAACAAAGATTGCTGGGTGTGGACCGTAGATCCGCTGGAAGCGCCAGATCAGCCAGAAAACGTCACCGTCACCGTTGAGAAAGGTGGCGTGGTAGCGGTGAATGGCGAGAAGCTGAGCCCGTTCCAGTGCCTGGAAAAACTCAACGTGCTGGGCGCGAAACACGGCGTGGGTCGTATCGACATCGTGGAAAACCGTCTGGTGGGCATCAAGTCCCGCGGCTGCTACGAAACCCCGGGCGGCACCATCATGGTTAACGCGCTGCGTGCGGTTGAGCAGCTGGTGCTGGATCGCGATAGCTTCAAATGGCGTGAGCAGCTGGGCCATGAAATGTCTTACGTGGTTTACGATGGCCGCTGGTTCGCGCCGCTGCGTAAATCTATCCAGGCCGCTGCTGAATCACTGGCAGAAGAGGTGAATGGCGAAGTGGTACTGCAGCTGTATAAAGGCCACGCCACGGCGATTCAGAAAACGTCCGCTAACAGCCTGTACTCTGAAGAGTTCGCCACCTTTGGCGAAGACGAAGTTTACGATCACCGTCACGCGGGCGGCTTTATCCGCTTGTTCTCACTCTCATCACGCATTCGCGCGCTGAACGAGCAGAAGAAGTAATACCGCGGCAATCGACATATTTTGCAAGGGCGGCTTCGGGCCGCCTTTTCTATAACGGATTCAGGAGTAATTCAGATGGCACTTTGGGGCGGACGTTTTTCGCAGGCAGCAGACCAACGGTTCAAACAGTTCAACGACTCGCTGCGTTTTGACTATCGCCTGGCCGAGCAGGACATTACCGGCTCGATTGCCTGGTCAAAAGCGCTGGTGACGGTCAACGTGCTGACTAATGAAGAGCAGCAACAGCTGGAAAGCGCGTTGAATGAGCTGCTGGCCGAGGTACGCGCCAATCCTGAGCAGATTCTGCAAAGCGATGCGGAAGATATTCACAGCTGGGTGGAAGGCAAGCTGATCGACAAAGTCGGCGCGCTGGGCAAGAAATTGCATACAGGACGTAGCCGTAACGATCAGGTCGCGACCGATCTGAAACTGTGGTGCAAAGAGCAAGTTGCCGTGCTGCTGGAGGCGACGCGCGAACTGCAATCGGCGCTGGTCACCACGGCACAAGCCAATCAGGACGCGGTGATGCCGGGTTACACACACCTGCAGCGTGCGCAGCCGGTGACTTTCGCGCATTGGTGCCTGGCGTACGTTGAGATGCTGGCGCGTGACGAGAGCCGTCTGCAGGATGCGTTGAAGCGTATGGATGTCAGTCCGCTGGGTTGCGGCGCGCTGGCGGGTACCGCTTACGAGATCGATCGTCAGCAGCTGGCCGGCTGGTTAGGTTTTGCTTCTGCCACGCGTAACAGCCTTGATACCGTTTCCGATCGCGATCACGTGCTGGAGCTGCTGTCAGACGCCTCGATTGGCATGGTGCATCTGTCGCGATTTGCTGAAGATCTGATCTTCTTCAACACCGGTGAAGCGGGCTTCCTTGAGCTGTCGGATAAAGTCACTTCCGGCTCTTCGCTGATGCCGCAGAAGAAGAACCCGGATGCGCTGGAGCTGATCCGTGGTAAATGTGGCCGTGTGCAAGGTGCGCTGACCGGCATGATGATGACGCTGAAAGGCCTGCCGCTGGCGTATAACAAAGATATGCAGGAAGACAAAGAAGGGCTGTTCGATGCGCTCGATACCTGGCTCGACTGCCTGCATATGTCGGTGCTGGTGCTGGACGGCATTCAGGTAAAACGCCCGCGTTGTCAGGAAGCCGCTGAGCAGGGCTACGCCAACTCGACCGAGCTGGCCGATTATCTGGTGGCAAAAGGCGTTCCGTTCCGCGAAGCCCATCACATTGTGGGTGAAACCGTGGTGGAAGCGATCAAGCAAGGCGTGGCGCTGGAAGCGCTCACTCTGGCGCAGTTGAAGCAGTTCAGTGCGGTGATTGAGGATGACGTGTATCCGATTCTGTCGCTGCAATCCTGCCTCGATAAGCGTAATGCGCAGGGCGGCGTGTCACCGCAGCAAGTTGCGTTTGCCATCGGCGAAGCGCAGAAGCGTTTAGGTTAAAAGCTATGCGCAATAAATTGCGCCGCTACGGTATGTGCAGGAATGCGTAGCGGCGCGATTTATCGCGCTCTGTTGATATCCAGCAGGCGAGCGACAAGCAAAAAAAAGCGGGCACCTCTTCGGTAGCCCGCCAACCTCTAGCTTCGGAATTACATATTGTTATAGGCACATCATCAAGGGCAGGCCACTCCCGGCCAGCACAGTGATTGGTTTTAAGCAGATTGCAGGTACTGCTCCAGATCGTCGCTACCGCCAATATGACGACCACCGATAAAGACCTGAGGCACCGTGGCGCGGCCTGATACCGCACGCAGACTCACGGTTGTGGCATCTTGCCCCAGCACAATTTCTTCAAATGCGATGCTGTGATCGATCAACAGCTGTTTCGCTTTGGTGCAGAACGGGCAACCCGGCTTAGTAAACAGCGACACAGATTCCTGCACTTTAAATTCAGGCGCCAGATAACGCAGCAGCGTATCGGCATCGGACACTTCAAACGGATCGCCCGGCTTGTTGGGTTCGACAAACATCTTCTCGATCACGCCGTTGCGCACCAGCATCGAATAACGCCAGGAGCGCGGACCAAAACCGACATCGGCTTTTTCGACCAGCATATTCATGCCGCGCGTGAAGTCGCCATTGCCGTCCGGGATAAAGGTGATATGTTCAGCGCGCTGATCGGCTTTCCACGCATTCATGACAAAAGTATCGTTCACTGACACGCACAGAATGCTGTCGACACCGTGCTGTGCAAAGGTGCTGAACAGCTCGTTGTAGCGCGGCAGGTGGCTCGATGAGCAGGTTGGCGTAAACGCACCCGGCAGCGAGAACACGATAACGGTTTTGTCTTTGAACAGTTCGTCAGTGGTGATATCAACCCAGCGATCGCTCTGACGCGTGTGAAAGGTGACCTGCGGTACGGCTTTGCCTTCCTGGCTTGCGAACATATCTTCTCCTCACAATTCAATGGTCTTAATCAGATGAGGCGTATTATTCCCGCTCGCGCCTTGATAGGGCCAATCGTTCATTGCTATTCTATCTATCGCCACGGGCTATCGTGGTTTGGAGGATTTCAATGAATATTCGTGATCTCGAATACCTGGTTTCACTTGCGGAGCATCGCCATTTCCGGCGTGCAGCTGACGCATGTCATGTCAGCCAACCCACCTTAAGTGGACAGATTCGTAAGCTGGAAGATGAACTTGGTGTGATGCTGCTGGAGCGTACCAGCCGTAAGGTGTTGTTTACTCAGGCTGGACTGTTGCTGGTGGATCAAGCGCGAACCGTGCTGCGCGAAGTGAAAGTGCTGAAGGAGATGGCGAGCCAGCAGGGCGAAGCGATGTCTGGACCGCTGCACATTGGGTTGATTCCAACCACCGGGCCGTATCTGCTGCCGCACATCATTCCGATGCTGCACAAAACCTTCCCCAAACTCGAAATGTACCTGCATGAAGCGCAGACGCAACAACTGCTGGCACAGCTCGACAGCGGTAAGCTCGATTGCGCCATCGTAGCGTTGGTGAAAGAGAGTGAAGCCTTTATTGAGGTGCCGCTGTTTGATGAGCCAATGACGCTGGCGGTGTATGCCGATCATCCGTGGCGCGATCGCGATCGCGTGCCGATGTCGGATCTGGCCGGTGAGAAATTGCTGATGCTGGAAGATGGGCACTGCCTGCGCGATCAGGCGATGGGCTTCTGCTTCGAAGCCGGTGCCGATGAAGATACGCATTTCCGCGCCACCAGTCTGGAAACGCTGCGCAACATGGTTGCCGCCGGAAGCGGCATTACCTTGCTGCCTGCGCTGTCCGTGCCGAATGAACGCGAACGTGATGGCGTTTGCTATTTACCGTGCTACAAGCCGGTGCCGCAGCGCACCATTGCGTTGGTCTATCGTCCAGGATCGCCTCTGCGCAGCCGCTATGAGCAGTTGGCAGAAGCAATCAAAACCCACATGAAGGGTTATCTGGATACCTCGTTAAAACAGGCGGTTTAAGCCGTTTAACGCTGCCACGCGATAGGCTTCGGCCATGGTGGGATAGTTGAAGGTGGTATTCACGAAGTACTCAATCGTGTTGCCGCCGTTCTTCTGTTCCATGATGGCCTGGCCGATGTGAATGATCTCCGCAGCACGCTCGCCAAAGCAGTGAATCCCTAAAATCTCTTTGGTTTCGCGGTGGAACAGAATCTTCAGGCTGCCGACGTGCATGCCAACAATCTGCGCACGCGCCAGATGTTTAAACTGCGCACGACCCACTTCATACGGCACTTTCATCGCAGTCAGCTGCTGTTCGGTTTTACCCACTGAGCTGATCTCCGGAATGGTGTAAATCCCGGTTGGAATATCCTCGATCAGATGCGCGGTGGCTTCACCTTTGATGATCGCCTGCGCGGCAATGCGGCCCTGATCGTAAGCAGCAGAAGCCAGGCTTGGATAACCAATCACGTCGCCGACCGCGTAGATATGCGGCAGCGCGGTTTGATACATGCTATTCACCTTCAACAGGCCACGACCATCCGCTTCCAGTCCGACGTTTTCCAGCGCCAGTGAATCGGTGTTACCGGTTCGACCGTTTGCGTACAGCAGGCAATCGGCTTTCACTTTTTTGCCCGATTTAAGGTGAATAATCACTCCGTCATCGACGCCTTCAATCTTCTCGAACTCTTCGTTGTGACGAATCACCACGCCGCTGTTCCAGAAGTGATAGGAGAGGGAATCTGACATCTCCTGATCGAGGAACGCCAGCAGACGGTCGCGGGTGTTGATCAGGTCAACCTTGACGTTTAGGCCGCGGAAAATCGAGGCATATTCACAGCCAATCACGCCGGCGCCATAAATGATGACGTGGCCAGGTTCATGGTGCAGGTTGAGGATGGAGTCGGAATCGTAAACGCGCGGATGGGTAAAATCGACATCCGCTGGATGATACGGGCGAGAACCGCAGGCGATCACGAATTTCTCTGCGGTTAAGCGCTCGCGGGTGCCGTCGGGTTGTTCCACTTCGATGGTGTTGGCATCAACAAATCGGGCATCGCCCTGATAAAGTTCACAGCGGTTGCGCTCGTAGAAGCCCTGACGCATCGCGGTTTGCTGACTGATAACGTTCTCGGTGTGGTTGAGAATGTCGGCGAATGAGGAGCGCAGGAGTCGGGTGTGATCGCTGTAAAGTGGGTTTTGATTGAACTCGATGATACGGCTGACAGCGTGACGCAGGGCTTTGGAAGGGATGGTTCCCCAGTGAGTACAACCGCCGCCGATGTTGTGGTAGCGTTCGATCACTGCAATACGCGCTCCCTGCTTCACCAGCCCCATCGCCGCACCTTCGCCGCCCGGACCGGAGCCAATCACAATGGCATCGTAATCGTAAGACTTTTGCATACCAGTACGTCCTATTTTTTTATCACATTTTTACAACGAGATTCTAACATCTCGCCGCGCACATCTGAATTCTAACAGCGTAAATTGCTGAAGTTTGACAAAGCGTGAGGTTCACAGGCGTTCACAAAGTTTGCACCGCTGTACGCTGAAAAGTTTGTTATAGTGCCTGCCAAATCACCTAAAAGGCCGGGAAAATGGGCGTCAGAGCGCTACAAAAAGAACGTACACGACGTTCACTGATTGAAGCTGCCTTCAGTCAGTTAAGTGCAGAAAGGAGTTTTGCCAGCCTGAGTTTGCGCGAAGTTGCACGCGAAGCGGGGATTGCGCCGACCTCATTTTATCGTCACTTCCGCGATGTCGACGAGCTGGGCTTGACCATGGTGGACGAAAGCGGCTTGATGCTGCGTCAGTTAATGCGTCAGGCGCGCCAGCGTATTGCGAAGGGCGGCAGCATCATCAAAACCTCGGTGGCAACTTTTATGGAGTTCATCGGGAACAATCCCAACGCTTTTCGGCTCTTACTACGCGAGCGATCCGGAACCTCGGCGGCCTTTCGTGCCGCAGTCGCCCGTGAGATTCAGCACTTCATCGCCGAACTGGCCGATTATCTTGAACTGGAAAATCGCATGCCGCGCAGCTTCACCGAAGCGCAGGCCGAAGCCATGGTAACGATTGTGTTTAGCGCGGGTGCCGAAGCGCTGGACGTTGATATTGAGCAGCGCCGTAAGCTTGAGGATCGATTAGTGCTGCAGCTGCGCATGATCGCCAAAGGCGCTTATTACTGGTATCGCCGGGAGCAAGAGCGTCTGGCGGTTACCCTGGAAAAAAACGAAGAGTAATGTGATAAGGATAATGAAATGATTGAGCAAAACCCACGCGATAAAGGAACGCTTTTATTGGCTTTTATCACCGGTTTAGCGATCAACGGCTCCTTTTCGGTGCTGTTCAGCACGTTTGTTCCCTTTTCGATATTCCCGCTGATTGCGCTTGGTCTCGCGGCCTGGTGTTTGCATCAGCGTTATCTCAACCGCAATATGCCAGACGGCATGCCTTCACTGGCGGCGGCGTTCTTCCTGCTGGGTATTTTGGTTTATAGCGCGCTGGTGCGGGCTGAATATCCGGATATCGGCTCCAACTTCATCCCGACCATACTGATGGTGGCGCTGGTGTTCTGGATTGGGATGCGTTTCCGCCGTAAAAACCGTAACTAAGGTTTCTGTCTGCTGTTCGGTGCGCATCAATGCGCACCTTACAAAACCCGTGGTCGCCATCGATGGCGACCGATTCATCAGGCCTTGCGCGTCAGCAGCACGCCGCACTCCATATGATGGGTATACGGGAACTGATCGAACAGCGCCAGACGTGTGACATCATGCGTTTCTCCCAGCACCGCGAGGTTGTCACACAGCGTTTGCGGGTTGCAGGAGATATAAAGGATGCGCGGATAGGCCTGCACCATCTTCACGGTTTCCTCATCCAGCCCGCTGCGTGGCGGATCAACGAAAATGGTTTCGCACTGATAGCTCTTCAGGTCGATGCCTTCTAAACGATTGAAGCTGCGCACACCCGTCATCGCCTGGGTAAACTCTTCAGCGGCCATACGAATAATCTGCACGTTATCAATATGGTTGGCGGCAATGTTGTATTGCGCGGACGCGACCGACGGCTTGGCAATCTCCGTGGCCAATACGCGGCGGAAGTTACGCGCCAGCGCCAGCGAGAAGTTGCCGTTACCGCAATAGAGTTCCAGCAGATCGCCACGCGAATCCTGCGTCACGTCCAGCGCCCACTCCAGCATCTGAATATTCATCGCTGCGTTTGGCTGGGTGAAGCTGTTCTCCACCTGACGATAAATCATCTCTTTCCCCGCGACTGGCAGGCGCTCATCCACGTAATCGCGATCGAGGCAGATTTTGGTTTTGGTGGCGCGGCCAATCAGCTGCACGTCAAAGCCTTCGGCACGCAGGCTGTCGCGCAGGGCGCTGGCGGCGGCAGTCCACTCTTCTTCCAGCTTGCGGTGATAGAGCAGCGAGATGACGATTTGGTTGCTCATCGTCGACAGGTAATCGATCTGGAACAGTTTGAAACGCAGCGCGCGGTTGTCGCGGATCGCCGCGATCAGTTTTGGCATCAGCTGGTTGATCAATTCACTGGCCGCCGGGAATTGATCGACGCGGATACGTTGCTTGGTCTGTTGATCAAAGATGATGTGGTAGAGATCGTCTCCGTCGTGCCAGATGCGGAATTCGGCACGCATCCGATAGTGGCTGACCGGCGAACGGAACACCTCCACGTCGGGCGCGGCAAAGGGCACCATCATCGCCTGTAAGCGGCTGACTTTTTCCGCCAGTTGCGCGTCGTATTGTTCAATCGGGAGCTGTTCGGGTGTCATCTTTAATCCTGGTAATAAGCTGGCTTGCCGGGCGATTGTAGGCATTCAACTGCTGATGTCCAGCCCTGCGGAAAACAAGATGGCTGGAAGTCTGGATTTCCGGCCTTCCTGGCCGTAGACTGCGCCTGCCGGCCTCCTTGAGTTAAAAGGGAATCCAGTGTGAATCTGGAGCTGACGCGCAGCGGTAATGAATGTCGTGGTGATGGCAATTACAAACACTGTCCTGCCGGATGGGAAGTTTTTCACCATTTATGATTCTCAGCCCGAAGACCTGCCGGTGTGACGTCGCAATACATACGACCATCGCGAGCTATTGGTCGTAGTCGTGCGGCATCCTGCTTCGTCTTTTGGATGCTATAACAATGAAAAAAACACCTGCTTCGCTGTTTGCCTTCAGTGCAACGGCGTTGTCTCTCTGGGCGCAATTTGGCTACGCTCAGCAGAATGATGATACGCAAATCGTTACCGCTAACCGCTTCGCACAGCCGGTCTCATCGGTGCTGGCTTCTACTTCTGTTGTCACCCGTGACGAGATCGATCAGTGGCAATCCAAGAACCTGCTGGAAGTGTTGCGTCGCTTGCCGGGTGTGGACATCGCGCAAAGCGGTGGCATTGGGCAAAGCGCTTCTATGTATGTGCGTGGTTCGGAAGCGCGCCATACGCTGATTCTGATTGACGGTGTGCCGTTCTCTAAACCCGGCATTACCGGCGTTGCTGACTTCAATCAAATCCCTGTTTCTATCATCCAGCGCGTTGAGTTCATTCGTGGCCCGCGCTCTGCCGTTTACGGCGCTGATGCGATTGGCGGCGTGGTGAATGTCATCACGCAAAACCCGAATAATCAAAACTCGCTGACTGCTGGCTTTGGTTCGAAGGGCTATCAGGAATACAGCGGCGGAATCAATCAAAATGTCACGGACCAGACGCGCGTAACGGTGGCGGGCTCTTATCAGGCCACCAACGGCTACAACGTTCAGCCGGGCTCAACGTCTCCGACCGATCGCGATCGCGATGGCTGGCGCAATAAGGCGTTCTGGGCTGGCGTTGACCACAAGTTTAACGATGCGTTTTCTGGCTTCTTCCGGGGTTACGGCTACGCCGCGAACTCAGATTACGATGCGGGTTATGTCGGTGGTCAGGATGAGCAACAGATCTATAACCACTCGTTTGATACTGGTCTGCGCTTTAATAAAGAGGATTACTCCTCGCAGCTGACCGCCAGCTATCAAAAGTACAAAATCTATAACTACGTTGGGTCTGATGGCCGCTATGCGGATTCCAATAGCCTGGATGACATGGAGCAGCGCAACCTGCAGTGGGGCAACACCTTTGCGGTGGGGCATGGCATGGTCAGCGCGGGTCTGGATTGGCAGCAGCAGAAACTGAGCTCGGTGGGACAACTCTATTCTGGCGCACCGCGTGACGAAGATGGCTACAAGCAAGACAACACCGGTGCTTACCTGACGGCTCAGCAGCAGTTTGGCAATGTCACGCTTGAAGGTTCGGCGCGTGGCGATGATAACCAGGACTTTGGCCGTCATGGCACCTGGCAAACGGCTGCGGGTTGGGAGTTTGTGCCGGGTTATAAGGCATCACTCTCTTACGGTACGGGTTTCCAGGCGCCGACGTTAGGCCAGCTATATGGTCTGAAGCGCTTTGGTATCAGCTCTAATCCCGATCTGAATCCTGAGAAATCAAAACAGTGGGAAGCCGCGCTGGAAGGTTTAACCGGTCCGGTTAATTGGCGTGTTGCGGCGTATCACAACAAAGTCAGCAATCTCATTACCTACGCTTCTGATCCTGTGACTTTTGAGGGCGGCTATTACAATGAAAAAGCCGTTACGCTGAAAGGTATTGAAGCAACCGCTGATTTTGATACCCGCTTCCTTCATCACCAAATCACTTTGGGTTATCTGGATGCTCGTCGTGATTCAGATGGTGAAACGCTGGCGCGTCGTGCGCGTGAGCAAGCTAAATATCAGCTGGGTATGACGGTGTATGACTTTGATATTGATGTCATCTACCAGTACTTCGGTAAGCGCTACGATAACAACACCAGCGAATATGCCAGCGAGCAGCGTCGTTTATCGAGTTACAGCACGGTAGATCTCGCTGTCTCGTATCCGGTCACATCACAGCTCACCGTTCGTGGTAGAATTGCCAACCTGTTCGATAAAGATTATGAGACAGCGTATGGCTATCCAACTCCAGGAACGGAGTATTACCTCAGCGCCAGCTACAGCTTCTGATCTGCGTCCCACCGTGCTGGTGTTTGACTCCGGCGTGGGTGGGCTCTCCGTTTATGATGAGGTCCGGCATTTACTGCCGGATCTTCACTATCTCTACGCCTTCGATAATGAAGGTTTCCCGTACGGCGAAAAATCCGAAGACTTTATTGTCGAGCGCGTGGTGGCGGTGGTGACGGCTATCACTCAGCGTTTCCCGCTTGCGCTGGTGATCATCGCCTGTAACTCGGCCAGCACCATCTCTTTGCCGGCTCTGCGTGAGCGCTTCGAATTCCCGGTTGTGGGGGTGGTGCCTGCGATTAAACCTGCTGCGCGTCTGACGCGTAATGGCGTGGTGGGATTGCTGGCCACGCGCGGCACGGTGAAACGTCCTTATACCCATGAGTTAGTGGCGCAATTTGCCCGCGACTGCAAAATCGAAATGCTCGGTTCTGCTGAGCTGGTGGAACTGGCGGAAGCCAAGCTGCATGGCGAAGATGTTGAGTTGGCTGATGTGCGACGCGCTGTGCAACCCTGGCTACGCATGAAAGAGCCACCCGATACCGTGGTTCTCGGATGTACGCATTTCCCTTTACTGCGTGATGAGCTGCAATTGGTGCTGCCAGAAGGGACAAGGTTGGTGGATTCGGGCGCGGCTATTGCGCGTCGTACCGTTTGGTTATTAGAGCATGAAGCACCGCAGGCGGTTTCATCCGGTCAGAATTTAGCGTTCTGTACGCGTATGGATGATGAAGTGACGAAATTGTCACCGATTTTGCAGCGTTATGGCTTCCCGTTGCTGGAAAAATTAGCAGTTTAGTGGTGTTTCGACGAAAAAATCAGCACTCGGAAATTAATTTGAAATTAGCGCTTGTCAGCTCCGAAGAAATCCCTATACTGCGCCTCCACTGACACGGAACAACGGCTTACGAAGCGATGTGTTCAGGAGGTGGTCTTCAAGGCAACCTTCAGAAAAGCAAAAATAAATGCTTGACTGAGAATGCGGAAAGCGTAATATACGCATCCCGCGCCGCTAGAGAAATCGCGGCATGCTCTTTAACAATTTATCAGA
>NZ_JACAPA010000028.1:0-83864 GCF_013385945.1 Pantoea sp. B9002 | reverse complement strand
TGGCAAGACGGTATCTACGATTACGTTGAGAGATATTACTTTTTGACCGTTTCCATGCCCATCAACCCAATCTTCAGATAACCGGCTTCACGCAGCTGATCCATCACTTCCATCAGGGTGGCGTAATCAACCGATTTATCCGCCTGGAAGAAAATGGTGGTGTCTTTCTTGCCTTCGGTCTGTGCCGTCAGCGCGTTCACCAGCGTCTCTTTGGTGACCGCATCGTTACCGATGAAGATCTGCTTATCTTCCTTGATGGAGAGATAAACCGGTTTTTCCGGACGCGGCTGCGGCGCGCTGGTCGATGCTGGCAGGTTAACGCGCACATCAACCGTGGCTAATGGCGCGGCGACCATAAAGATGATCAGCAGAACTAACATGACGTCGATAAACGGCGTCACGTTGATTTCGTGCATTTCGCCATCGCCGACCGAGTCATCGTTTAAACGCATCGCCATAATACTTATCCTACGCGCAGTTTCTGTGCCGCCGCTGGACGGTTGGCTTCTTTCGCGGTATCAACGTTGCCGAGATCCAGATCGCGGCTCTGCAGCAACATCACCTGCGCGGCGACATCGCCCAGCGACGCTTTGTAGCTGGCAATCATACGCGCGAAGACGTTGTAAATGACGACTGCTGGGATTGCCGCCACCAGACCAATCGCGGTAGCCAGCAGCGCTTCGGCGATGCCCGGTGCGACGACTGCGAGGTTAGTGGTTTGCGTTTTAGCGATGCCGATAAAGCTGTTCATGATGCCCCATACGGTACCGAACAGACCGATAAACGGCGCAACGGAACCGATGGTGGCGAGGAAGCCATTACCGCGACCGGCATGACGGCTGAATGCAGCAACGCGGCGATCGAGACGGAAGCTGGTGCGCTCTTTAATGCCATCCAGATCTTCGGTGCCGGCGGACAGCTCCAGCTCATTCTGCGCGTCGTTTAGCAGCACAGCGCTGTGGCTGTTGCCTTTGAAGTTTTCAGCAGCACGGTAAGCATCGTTTAACGAGCGGGCTTCGCCCAGCGCTTGCTGCTCGCGTTTCAGGCGACGTTTCGCCCCGCTCAGCTCAGCAAACTTACCGAAGAAAATTGCCCATGTGACAACGGAAGCCAGTAACAGGCCAATCATCACAATCTTTACCACGATATCGGCATGCTGATACATGCCCCAAACGGAGAGATCCGTTTGCATCAAATCACTGGCTACCACGCTGCATCTCCAACTTCTGTTGCACAGTTCACGATTGAAGCGCGGATCATAGCAAAAAAAACGCCCGAAGTGATAGTGGTTCTCATTACTATTTACAAAGCAAAGATGCCCGCTATTTCCACAAGTTAGCTGATGTTATGCGCAATACTGGCCTCACTCTGATAATCCGCAATCAGGCTCAACCCGCTACACTGATTCGTGGTAACGTGAATGTTTTGTGGGAAATGTCAGGAAAGGCAGTGATGGCAACGAAAAAAATAGACACCACGCTTGTCAGCGCGGGACGCAGTAAACGTTACACGCAAGGCTCAGTTAACAGCGTAATTCAACGCGCTTCATCCCTGGTTTTTGACACGGTTGCCGACAAGAAACGTGCTACCGCTGGCCGCGCGTCAGGCGAACTGTTTTATGGTCGTCGCGGCACCCTCACCCATTTCTCGCTGCAAGACGCCATGACCGAGCTGGAAGGCGGCGCAGGTTGCGCGCTCTATCCGTGCGGCGCGGCCGCGGTCTCCAATGCCATTTTGTCCTTTGTCGAAGCCGGCGACCATATTCTGGTGAGCGGCGCGGTCTATGAACCGACACAGGATTTCTGTTCGAAAATTCTCAGTAAGCTGAACGTCGCCACCACCTATTTCGATCACTGCATCGGCAGCGAAATTGGCGAACTGGTGCAGCAGAATACGCGCGTGGTGTTCCTGGAATCACCGGCGTCGATCACCATGGAAGTGCAGGATATTCCAGCGATTGTTGCCGCCGTGCGCGCCAAAGCGCCGGATGCGATCATCATGATCGATAACACCTGGGCGGCTGGCGTGCTGTTTAACGCGCTGGAGCATGGCATCGATATTTCGATTCAGGCCGGAACCAAATACATTATTGGTCACAGCGACGCGATGATTGGCACTGCGGTGGCGAATGAACGTTGCTGGCCGCAGCTGCGCGAGAACTCCTATCTGATGGGCCAGATGGTTGATGCCGATACCGCCTATATGGCGAGCCGCGGTATTCGTACATTGGGCACGCGTCTGCGTCAGCATGAAGAGAGCGGATTGCAGGTAGCCGAATGGCTGGCAACGCAGCCGGAAGTGGCGCGCGTTAACCATCCGGCGCTGGCGCAGTGTAAAGGTCACGAATTCTGGCAGCGCGATTTCAGCGGCAGCAGCGGTTTGTTCTCCTTCATCCTGCATGAAAAACTGAGCCGTGAGCAGCTGGCAAATTACCTCGATCACTTCCACCATTTCAGCATGGCGTATTCGTGGGGCGGCTATGAATCACTGATTCTGGCTAACCAGCCTGAAGAGCTGGCGGCGATTCGTCCGGCGGGCGGCGTGGATTTTGACGGCACCTTGGTGCGTCTGCATATCGGCCTTGAGCATGTCGACGACTTGCTGGATGACCTTAAAGCCGGTTTTGCACGTTTAAGAAGTTAAACAGAAGATAAACCACGCTGTGGCGGCGATGAGAGATCAACGTATGCGATGCCGCAGAAGGTTAAAATTAGACTCCTTGTGACTCGATGGAATAGCTGATGGGTGTTTTACATGAGATTGTCCAGGCGCTTTGGCATCAGGATTTTGCCGCGCTAGGCAATCCGGATGTGGTTTGGATTGTCTACGGCGTGATGTTTTTAACGCTGTTTCTGGAAAACGGTTTGCTGCCCGCGTCATTCCTGCCGGGCGATAGCCTGCTGCTACTGGCGGGCGCGATGGTCGCCAAAGGTGTGATGGATTTCGTACCGACGATTGTGATTTTGACCACGGCGGCCAGTCTTGGCTGCTGGCTCAGCTATCTGCAAGGGCGCTGGCTCGGCAACACCAAACTGGTGAAAAGCTGGTTACTGCATCTGCCCGCGCAATATCACCAGCGCGCGTGGAATATGTTTAACCGCCACGGTTTGATGGCGCTGCTGGTTGGCCGCTTCCTGGCGTTTGTACGCACTTTGCTGCCGACCATGGCCGGAATTTCCGGCTTGAACAATGGTCGCTTCCAACTGTTTAACTGGCTGAGCGGCTTGTTGTGGGTTGGGATTGTGGTGACGCTGGGTTACGGCATCAGCCATGTGCCCTTTATCAAGCGCCATGAAGATCAGGTGATGGCGATCCTGATGATTCTGCCGATCGCGCTGCTGTTTATCGGCCTGGCCGGCAGCATTGTGGTGATCTGGAAAAAACGCCGCCAGAAACTCTCCTGATTACGACGCGGCGTCAAACGGTAAGGTTTGACGCACGCGGCTCGCCTCTTCTCCCGGCGTCACGCCGAAATAGCGCTTAAACTCACGCGAAAACTGCGATGGACTTTCATAACCAACACGCACCGCCGCCGCGCTGGCTTTCATGCCATCCTGCAGCATCATCAGACGCGCCTGATGCAGGCGATAGCGCTTGAGGTATTGCAGCGGCGAGGTTTGCGTCACCGCTTTGAAGTTGTGATGAAACGCCGAAACGCTCATGTTCACTTCGGCGGCCAGCATGTCGACACTCAGGCTTTCCGCGAAATGGTTTTCGATGCGACGCAGCGCGCGCGCAATCTGGCTGAACTGCGTCTGCCGATTGACCAGCGACAGCAACGCGCCGCCAATCGGTCCGGTTAACACGTAATAGATGATCTCGCGCACCAGCTGCGGACCCAACACGCGGGCGTCGCGCGGGTTATTCATCACATCCAGCAAACGTTCGGCCGCACACAGCATCTCTTCGCTCATAAACGCCGAATGGATGCCGGAGGTTTGCGCCTGCGGCTGGAACTGCTCGTCATCGCCGATATCCATCAGCAAATCCTGCAGGCTGGCGACATCCACGCTCAAACACATGCCGGCTAGCGGCTCCGCCAGCGTGGCTTCGGTTTCGCACTCCACCGGCAGCGGCACGGTGAGCATCAGATATTTGGTGGCAT
Organism: Pantoea sp. B9002; assembly: GCF_013385945.1. Classification (NCBI taxonomy): domain Bacteria; kingdom Pseudomonadati; phylum Pseudomonadota; class Gammaproteobacteria; order Enterobacterales; family Erwiniaceae; genus Pantoea; species Pantoea sp. B9002. Next base: position 79,759 of record NZ_JACAPA010000028.1, on the reverse strand, counting down.
CGTAGTGAAAAACCGTGCTGCCGAGATAACCGGTTTTACGTCCCTGAAACAGAATCACAATGCCGGGTTGATACATCATCGGCGTACGCGGCAAGGTTTCGCAGGCGTAGATCAGCTTGACGTTTTCTACCGCGCACAGCGGCTTATGCAGGTCACTCATCAGCGCAACTACGCGCTGCGCTAGCTGACGGCAAAGGGCGTCGTTTGGCATGCATCTCTCTCAGGCAGCAAAAAAGTCAGTTTGCCGTAAGGCTGTGCAAAGCTCCACCATTCTGGAGAATCAGGCAAGATTCTTGCAGAAATCCATCAGGCAAAAGTGCCGCCCGCTTGCCACAATGATCCTGAGGTGAGGTTTGTTGACTAGACTTAAGCACATCTTTTCTACGGTAAGTCACTGCAACAGATAAGGAGCAACTATGGCAGAGCAACCCATTATTAAATTGCGCGACGGCAACATGATGCCGCAGCTTGGCCTCGGCGTGTGGCAAGCGAGCATTGAGGATGCGCGTAACGCCATCCTGGAAGCCCTGAAAGTCGGCTATCGCTCCATCGATACCGCCGCTATCTATAAAAATGAGGAAGCGGTTGGGCAAGCGCTGCAAGATACCGACGTGGCGCGCGAAGACATTTTTATCACCACCAAATTGTGGAACGACGACCAAACCAACTGGCAGCAGGCGATGGAAACCAGCCTGCAGAAGTTGCAGCTGGAGCAGGTGGATTTATATCTGATGCACTGGCCGTGCCCGGAAAAAGATAACTACGTTGAAGCCTGGAAAGGTTTGATTGAGCTACAGCAACAGGGCTTAACCAAAAGCATCGGCGTATGTAACTTCCACGAGGCGCATCTGAAGCGTTTGATCGATGAAACTGGTGTGTCGCCGGTGGTGAACCAGATTGAGCTGCACCCGATGCTGCAACAGCGCACGCTGCATGCGTGGAATGCGCTGCACCAGATTCAAACCGAATCCTGGAGTCCGCTGGCGCAAGGCGGTAAAGGTGTGTTCGATCAGGAGATTATCCGCGAGCTGGCGAAGAAGTATGGTAAGACGCCAGCACAGATTGTTATCCGCTGGCATCTGGATAGCGGTTTGGTGGTGATTCCGAAGTCGATTACCCCAGAACGTATTCGTGAGAATTTCCAGGTGTTTGATTTCAGGTTGGATAAAACTGAAGTGAGTGAGATCAGTAAGCTGGATAGCGGTAACCGTTTGGGGCCGGATCCGGAGGCGTTTAACGGGTAGGATGGTGCGGTTTTTCCCTCACCCTAACCCTCTCCCGCAAGCGGGAGAGGGAACTGTAAGGTGCGTTTTGCTCGATCTGCTCCCTCGCCCGCTGGCGGGTGAGGGCATTAAGACGCTGAATTCACCAATAACTGCCCCGCCGTACCGCGATCCGCCATCTCTAGCGTCTGGCTGTAATAGACAAACGGGAAGTGATCCGACGAACTCTGCGGGAAGCTCACCAACAGCTCCACGCTGCCATCCACCCACACGGTATCTTTCCAGCCGCGATCTTCACCCATCGGCTGCGCGCCATTGACGTTCTTAATCAGGAACATCACGCCCTGGATATGCAGCGACTGCGGGCGATCGGCGTGGATAATCCAGCGCTCGAAGGTGCCCTGCTGCACGGTGGTATCGATGCGGTTCATGTCCCACAACACGCCGTTAATGCCCGGCTCGCTATCGCCAATGCGGAATTCGCGCGTGCGCACCGCCACGCCATCGAGAATCTGATCCGCCAGCAAACGCATCGGCAGATTGTCAGTCACCAGCGGCAATAAACCGGTTGGGCGTAAGCTCAGCACCAGCGTATTGGTCAGAATCGATGACGGCTCAAACAACCCGCGCAGGCGATCCATCAAACCCGCCGCCGTTCCGGCCATGATCGAAACTTCATCGCCCTGCGACATATCTACCAGCACTTCGCGACGTTCGCCGGGAGCCAGCGTCAGCAGCTGAACCGCCACCGGCGCAGGCAGGAAGCCCTGATCGCTGGCGATCACCGTAAAGGGACGATTATCGGAGAAGGTGAGATCGAAGCGGCGCGCGTTCGAGCCGTTCAGCAAACGCAAACGCACCCAGCCGCGTGACACTTCGACATAGGGATTTTGCACGCCGTTCACCAGCAGCACGTCGCCCATAAAACCGCCGCTGGAGGGTGGGTTATAAACCGGCGTGGCGAAGTTATCGAGGCGCTTGTCCTGAATAATCAGCGGGAAATCATCGACGCCATAATGCTTCGGCAGCGGCAGCGATTTACTGACGTCATCTTCCACCAGCCACATGCCGGCGAGTCCGTTGTAGACGTGCGGCGCCATGCGATTTGGCGTGTTGGCGTGATACCACAATGTGCCCGCGCCCTGACGAATCGGCAGCACTGGCGCCCAGTCGGCTCCGGCTGACATCATGCGCGGCGCACCGCCCATTAATGCGCCCGGCACCTGCAAACCGCTGACGGTCATCGATACCGGTTCGTTGAGGCGGTTGCTGTAAATCAGCTTCACATCGTCGCCGCTATACACGCGCACCGTTGGGCCGAGATACATGCCGTTAAAGCCCCATACCGGCACTTTGTTGCTGTTGCCGCTGAACGACCAATGGCTGCGCTGCAAGGTGAGAAACAGCGGCTGACCGCGACGTGATTCAATCAGCGGTGGAATAGGAAGTGGCGTATCGCCCAATGGCGCGGCGGCGCGGGCGGCGAAAGGCATAGCACCGGAAGCCAGTGCGACACCGGCAGAAAGCTGAATAAACTGACGTCTGCTGCAAGACATAAAACTTCAGACCTTTTGAGCGTGGCGTGAGGACGCCGTGTCCATGTTGTTCTAATTAATTATTAGTTGCTGTGTGGCTTGAGAACGGGGCAGATGATCACCTGCCCCATTTTGGCTGGTCAGAGTTTACCGTTTTTTTCGCGTTCGGCGACTTCGGCGTTCAATTCTTCCAGTTTAGTCGACATTAATTCACGGCAGTGCGTGGCGAGTTTGCGCACCGAGGTGGTAGCAAACTGCGAGGTATCAACCGGCGGCAACATCTCCACAATCACCAAACCGTTGTTCCAGCGGTTCAGCTTGATCTTGTTGTGGGTGTTAGAAACCACGATCGGGATGATCGGCACGCCGGCCGCTACCGCCGCATGAAACGCGCCGGTTTTGAACGGCAGCAAACCACGACCGCGGCTGCGCGTCCCTTCCGGGAACATCCAGAACGAGATGCGCTTTTTGTTAAACTGCTCCACCAGCTCACCGATGGTGCCGTGCGCTTTGGAGCGATTATCACGGTCAATCAGCAGGTTACCGGTCAGCCAGTAGAGCTGGCCAAAGAACGGAATCCACAGCAGGCTTTTCTTGCCCACGGTCACGGTGGTCGGCTGTACAATTTTGGCCGCCGTAATCATGTCGTAGTTGTTCTGGTGGTTAGCGATATAGATCGCGTTGCCATAATGCGCGGCTTCCGCCGGTTTACGCAGTTCCACTTTGAGGCCAAACACCGTCGACAGCCGACCGAGCATATGGCCGAACGTCGCGACGTGACGCGGATTACGCGGTGAAAACAGACACCAGATACAGCCAACAATACTGACCAGAATCGAATAAACAATAACAATAATTGCTCGTAAAATTAGTAACATAGATTCCTCAAATGGGGCATTCCATCGCCTGAATTACAGCGTTACTCTTCACTCGCGTCGGCTTTCGGACGCGCTGGTGCATTCACTTCTACGCTATCGATACGTTGCAGGCCACGCGCCACGCTGCCGCGACGACCGCGATCGGCACGCACTTTCTGCAGATCTTCATCACGCATGATCAGCTTACGTTTACCGACATACACGGTGATTGACGCGCCCGGCGGCAGAATCAGCAACCATTGTAGTTTGTCGGTGCCCGCTGCGGCTTCCGCTGCAGGAATCGAGATGATCTTGTTGCCTTTGCCTTTCGACATCTGCGGCAGATCGCCAACCGGGAACATCAACATGCGTCCGGCCTGGGTAATCGCCAGCAGCATATCATCGCCCGAATGGACCGCCATTGGCGTCATCACTTTGGCGTTTTCCGGCAGCGTCAGCAGCGCTTTACCGGCACGGTTGCGCGACACCAGATCGGCAAAGGTACAGATGAAACCGTAACCGGCGTCAGAGGCCATCAACAGCTTCTGATCGTCAGGCTCCATCAGCACCTGCTCAATCACCGCGCCCGGCGGTGGCGTCAGTTTGCCGGTGAGCGGCTCGCCCTGCCCGCGCGCCGACGGCAATGAGGTCGGATCCAGCGTGTAGCTGCGTCCGGTGGAGTCGATAAAGGCCACCGGCTGATTGCTCTTGCCGCGTGCGGCGGCCAGATAGCTGTCGCCCGCTTTGTAGCTCAAGCCCGCAGGATCGATATCGTGACCTTTGGCGCTGCGCACCCAGCCCATCTGCGACAGTACGATGGTGACCGGCTCGGCGCTCACCAGCTCGGTTTCGCTCAGCGCTTTGGCTTCTTCGCGTTCGCGCAGCGGCGAACGGCGATCGTCGCCGTAGGTTTGGCTATCGGCCAACAGCTCTTTCTTCAGCAGATTGCTCATCTTGCGCTCGGACGCCAGAATCGCCTGCAGCTGATCGCGCTCTTTTTCCAGATCCGCCTGCTCGCCGCGAATCTTCATCTCTTCCAGTTTGGCGAGATGGCGCAGTTTCAGTTCGAGAATCGCTTCGGCCTGGGTTTCGCTGATGTCAAAGCGCGACATCAGCACCGGCTTCGGCTCATCCTCGGTACGGATGATGTGGATCACTTCATCAATATTGAGGAACGCCACCAGCATACCTTCAAGGATATGCAGGCGACGCAGCACGCGATCTAAACGATAGTTGAGGCGGCGCGTCACGGTATCGCGACGATACACCAGCCACTCAGAGAGGATTTCCAGCAGGTTTTTCACCGCCGGACGGTTATCCAGTCCGATCATGTTCAGGTTAACGCGGTAGCTTTTTTCCAGATCGGTGGTGGCAAACAGGTGATTCATCACCTGCTCGAGATCAACACGATTGGAGCGCGGCACAATCACTAAGCGCGTCGGGTTTTCGTGGTTGGACTCATCACGCAGATCTTCCACCATCGGCAGCTTTTTATTGCGCATCTGGTTAGCGATTTGCTCCAGCACGCGCGCGCCCGACACCTGATGCGGCAGCGCGGTGATCACCACATCGCCATCTTCTTTTTTCCACACCGCACGCTGACGAATCGAACCACGCCCGCTTTCGTAAATCTTACGGATTTCGTTGCGTGGAGTGATGATTTCCGCTTCGGTCGGATAATCCGGACCTTGCACAATATCCAGCAACTCATTCAGCGTGGTGTTCGGGTTGTCGATCAGCTTAACTGCAGCTTCCGCCACTTCGCGCAGGTTATGCGGCGGAATGTCGGTCGCCATACCGACGGCGATGCCGGTGGTGCCGTTGAGCAGAATGTTGGGCAGACGCGCCGGCAACATCTTCGGCTCCTGCATGGTGCCGTCGAAGTTCGGGATGTAATCGGACGTGCCCTGGCCGAGTTCACCCAGCAGGATTTCTGCGTATTTAGACAGGCGCGATTCGGTGTAACGCATCGCGGCGAAGGATTTCGGATCGTCCGGCGCACCCCAGTTTCCCTGACCATCCACCAGCGGATAGCGGTAGGAGAACGGCTGCGCCATCAACACCATCGCTTCATAACAGGCGCTGTCGCCGTGCGGATGGTATTTACCCAGCACGTCACCGACGGTACGCGCCGATTTTTTGAATTTGGCATTGGAATTGAGGCCCAATTCCGACATGGCATACACAATACGGCGCTGCACTGGCTTGAGGCCATCGCCGATGTACGGCAGCGCGCGATCCATGATCACGTACATGGAGTAGTTCAGGTACGCGTTTTCGGTAAACGTGTGCAGGGCAAGACGCTCTGCACCATCCTGCGTCAATTCGCTCATTAAGCTCGCATCCTCACTTCGTGGCCCGCAACGGCGGGACATCCGGCGGTCATTTGGCGAGGATATTACCTTATTCGTGCGGTTTAGTCACAGAGAAGCCCGTTCAGCAAACAGAAACGTCTTGCATTAAATAGCGTGATATTGGTTGGAAAATTAAAACGGAATGGGAGCCATGTCACATTGAATATCGCCAATAATCTGTGAGCAACTTCGCAATTAATATCGCGATGCGTTTGGCGTATTAATCGTGTCCGCAAGCCGGGACAACATTTAGTATTGTTGCATACTGATTACTCTCCTAAATTCATACTCCACAAGCCCCACATTTTTGCGCGTCTGATTTCTGGCATGGAATAAATATAAAAATCAATTAGCCATAAACGTTTTGCCAAAATAAGGGTGAACGAATGCAAATACTGACTTCGCGACAACACCGATTAGTAAAATTGCTGCTGCATCATGCCGCGCCGCAGCCGACAAAAGAATTAGCGTTACAGCTTGGCGTGTCGGAGAAAACCATTCAGCGTGATTTGCAGTGGCTGGAGAGCTGGCTGAGCGACTGGTCACTGCAGCTGGAAAAAATGCCGGGACGCGGCGTGCGCCTGCGGGTGGACGATCTGCAGCAGCGTCTGCAACTGGAGCAGCAGCTCAACGGCGACGAAAGCAGCTCGGATGCGCTGAGCCACAACAGCCGACGGGTAAAGATTGCTTCGCAGCTGCTGAGTGATGCGCCGCGCGCCACCTCAATCAGTAAATTGTCGGAGCGCTACTTTATCAGTCATGCGTCGATCGTGAATGACCTGAAGGTGATTGAAGAGTGGCTGCAGCCGTTGGGTTTGGTGTTGCAGCGCGGCCCCGGCGGTACCCACATTGAAGGCAATGAGCAGACGCTGCGCCAGGCGATGGTCTCGCTGATCAATGATGTGATGCAGCAGAACGTCGCCGGTACGCCGCTGCTACCGCGCCTCGATCCCGGCAGCCAGCAGGCGCTGGTGCACTATTTTGGCGACGAGGATGTGGCTTTTGTGCAGGCGCTGCTGCAGCAGATGGAGCAGCAGCTGAGTTATCCGCTGGGCGATGCGTGGTACCTCAATCTCTGCACCCATATTCTGATCATGATGCATCGCATGGCGCAAGGTAACGCGCTGGCGCTGGAAACCCTGACCAGCGCACAGGATCTCGACCAGCGCATTCTGAAGATTGCCCAGCATATGGTGGTGCAGATTGAACAGCGCATGTGCTGCGCATTGCCAGCCGATGAAGTGGGTTTTATTTATCAATATATTGTTTCGTCCGGCATTGTGGTGGAAGAGCGTGGCGATAATGCGCCGCTGCATAATCAATTTTCAACCGCTGAATCGGTGAAAATAACCTGTGAATTAATCGATCGCTTCGCGTCATTTATTCAGCAGAACTTAGCGCAGGACCGATTATTATTTGAAGGGTTATTAGTTCATATAAAGCCATTATTAAATCGACTCAAATATCATATTCATATTCGTAATCCGCTGCTGGAGGATATTCAGCAGGAGATGAAGGAAATATTTTCGTTAACTCAACAGGCGATGCAATTAACCGCGCGCAGCCAGGGACTTTCATCGGTGGCGGATGACGAAATAGGTTATCTGTGCGTGCATTTCCAGGCGGCGCTGGAGCGACAAATTGCCCACAAACGCATTCTGGTGGTGTGCTCCAGCGGCGTGGGGACTTCACATCTATTGAAGAGTCGCATCCTGCGCGCCTTCCCGGATTGGGAGATTGTCGGCGTGGTTTCCGCCAGCAATCACGCGGAGTTCTGCCAGCGAGAAACGGTGGATTTGGTGATTACCACTATTCACCTCAACGCCGGAGCGGTTCCGGCGGTGTATGTCAGTGCCTTTTTTAACGATGACGATATTCGGCGGGTGACTGACGCCATGATTGGCAGCCAGCTGCCCGACGGCGCCTCCTGCGCTTTGGCTGAACATTAATTGAATGAGGATTCATCATGGATATTTCGCGCATTCTGACGCCACGCCGCGTTAACCTGGCGCTGACCGCCACCACCAAAGAGCAAGCGATTCATGAGCTGACCGATTTGCTCTACCACGATGGCGCCATCAGCGACCGCGCCGCCTTTATCGAAGACGTCTGGCTGCGTGAAGCGGAAGGTTCCACCGGCTTCGAAAATCACATCGCCATCCCGCACGGTAAATCCGCCGCGGTGAAACAAACCACGCTCGCCATTGGCCGCACCCAACACGACATTCCGTGGGAAACGCTCGATGGCAGCCAGGTGCGCTGCATCATCCTGTTCGCGGTGCGACTGGAAGATCAAAACACCACCCATATTCGCCTGTTGTCGCAGGTGGCCAGTGCGCTGGCCGATGATGAGGTGATAGCCCAACTGCTGGTGGAAAACGATGCCAGCAATATCATCCGGCTGTTTAGTCAGTACGCCGAAACCGACCTCTGTTAACACCCTAACTCTCTGAGGTGACACATGAATATCGTCTGTGTAGCGGCCTGCACGGCAGGCATCGCGCATACCTATATTGCGCGCGAAAAACTGATTAAAGGGGCCCACGCGCTGGGCCACACCATCCACGTTGAAACTCAGGGCACCATCGGCACCGAAACGGCGCTGACGCAGCAAGATATTGCCGCTGCGGACGTGGTGATCCTCGCCGTTGACGTGAAGATCAACGGCGAGGAGCGCTTTCAGGGCAAACCCATTGTGCGAGTGAAAACCGAAGTGGTGATCAAGTCACCGGTGAAATTCCTCGAAAAAGTGGCGGATTCACTGGCGCGCGCCTGAGGAGACCCATCATGAGTGACAACAAACGTCAGTACGGCCAGGAGATCAAAGGGCATTTGCTTACCGGGATCTCATGGATGATCCCGCTGATCGTCGCCGCCGGGATCTGCATCGCGCTCGGCCAGGTGATCGGCGGGCCGGATGTCGGTAAGCAGACCGGCACCCTCGCGTGGATGCTTAATCAGATCGGTGGCTGGGGCATGGGCCTGATTGTGCCGCTGATCAGCGCGGCGATCGCCTACTCGATCGCCGATCGTCCCGGCTTTGCGCCCGGCCTGATCGTTGGCTTTATCTGTGGGCAGATCGGAACCGGCTTTATCGGCGGCATCTTCGGTGGCTTCCTGGTCGGTTACACCGTGCTGCTGCTGCGCCGCACCATCAAATTACCGAAATCGATGCAGGGCTTGATGCCGATTATGGTGCTGCCGGTGCTGAGCACCATCATCGCCGGGCTGCTGATGATGACCTTTATCGGCCAGCCGATTGTCTGGCTGCAGAAGGCGCTGATTGCCCTGCTTGAGTCAATGCAGGGCGGCTCGAAGTTTGTGATGGGCGCGATTCTCGGCGCAATGGCCACCTTCGACTTCGGCGGTCCGGTGAATAAAACCATGTCGCTGTTCGCCGACGGCATGCTGGTAGATGGCATTTACGGACCGGAAGCAGTGAAGTTTGTCGGCTCGATGATCCCGCCGTTCGGCATCACGCTCTCTTACCTGCTGAGCCGCAACAAATACACCAAAGCGGAAAAAGAGGCGCTGAAAGCCGCCTTCCCGATGGGCATCTGCATGATTACCGAAGGCGTGATTCCGATTGCGGCGCGCGATCTGTTCCGCGTGGTCGGCAGCTGCGTGGTGGCCTCCGCTATCGCCGGTGGACTGATTATGGTGTGGGGCGTCGGCGCACCGGTGCCGCACGGCGGCATGTTTGTGGTGCCGCTGTTCACCAAACCCTGGCTGTTCTGTTTAGCGCTCGGCATCGGCACCACAGTGTGCGGCGTGATGCTGGCGGTATTGAAAAAGCCGGTGACGCAGGCGGATGAAGAGTTCGATGACGTGGAAGCCCCGGGCGTTCGCGATGAAGAGATCAAATTCACTCTGGAATAAGGAGCCACCATGTTTGCCATGATGAACGACCTGATTCAGGCCGCCGCCCACCAGCGCTATGCGGTGCTGGCGATCAACTGCTTCAACCTTGAAACCGCGCGCGCCGCCATTCAGGCCGCCGAACAACAGCGCGCGCCGCTGATCCTCAATGTTTATCAGGGACACTGCGCGCACTTTCCGCCGGCTGTCGCGGTGCCGTTAGTGCGAGCGCTGGCCGGTGCCGCCAGCGTACCGGTGGCGCTGGCACTCGATCACGGCAAAGCGTTTCCACTGATTGGTCAGGCGTTTCGCACCGGTTTCACTGGCTTGATGATCGATGCCTCGTACGAACCGCTGGCAGAGAACATTCGCCAGACCGCTACCGTGGTGAAAATGGCGCATACCGCCGGTGTGTGCGTCGAGGGCGAGCTGGGACATATCGCCGATGCGCCAACTTACGAGCTGGCTGATGCCTCAGTGAAGATGACGCAGGTGGCCGATGTGCTGCCGTTTATCGAGCAGACCGATATCGATCTGCTGGCGATCTCGGTTGGCACCGCGCACGGGCTCTATCCGGCTGGCGTGAAGCCGAAGATCGATTTTCAGCGCTTGCAGGAGCTGCATGCGGTGTCCACACGTCCATTGGCGTTGCATGGCGGATCGGGTACGCCCGCCGAGGATATCCGCCGCGTCAGTGAGTTTGGTGTCGCCAAGATCAACGTCGGCGCAGCGGTGTTTGATGCCGGGAAAATGGCGGTGGAACAGGCCTTGAAACAGCATCCGCACGCTGAGTTAGCCGATGTGCTCGGGCTGATGGAATCCGCTTGCCGCGAAGTGGTGGCGGAGTATCTGAGCTGGTCGGGATCGGCGGGCAAGGTTTAAGTGCGGCGTTAATTAGTGGTCGCCATGAATGGCGACCCTACAAGCATTGTCAATTCACATTCATATCCACTATCGGGTCGGCGCGCGCGTCGGCTCCGGTAAACATCACGCTGAGGAAATATTAACATGTTGATTTCAATGAAAGAGATGTTGGCACCGACTCGTGAACACCGCTACGCGATTGGCGCATTTAACGTGGCAGACAGCTGCTTTATCCGCGCGGTGGTTGAAGAAGCCGAAGCCACCAATACGCCGGCGATCATCTCCATCCACCCGAGCGAACTGGAATTTGTTACCGACGAATTCTTTGGCTATGTGCGTGAACGTACTCTTAAAAGCAAAGTGCCCTTCACTATTCATCTCGATCACGGCGCGTCGATTGCTCAGGTGTTACGCGCCATTCAGTGCGGCTTCACGTCGGTCATGATCGACGGCTCGCTGCTGCCGTATGAAGAGAACGTGGCGTTGACCAAAGAAGTGGTGAAGCTGGCGCATGCGGTGAGCGTTTCAGTGGAAGGCGAACTCGGCACCATCGGCGATACCGGCACTTCAGTGGAAGGTGGCGTGAGTAAAGTGATCTACACCGAACCGGCGCAGGCGGAGGATTTCGTGCAGCGCACCGGCGTGGATACGTTGGCGGTGGCGATTGGTACTGCGCACGGCATCTACCCGAAAGATATGAAGCCGGAGTTGCAGATGCATATCCTGCGAGATATTGCGCAGCGCACCACCATTCCGCTGGTGCTGCACGGTGGTTCGGCCAATCCGGATGCGGAGATCGCCGAAGCGGTGACGCTCGGCGTCGGTAAAATCAATATTTCCAGCGATATGAAATTCGCCTATTTCGATAAGCTGCGTGAGATTTTGGCGCGCGAAACCTGGTGGGATCCGAATGTGATTTATCCGGATGCGATTGCTGCGGCGAAGTCAGTCATTCGCTACAAGATGAATCTGTTTGGCGGGTTGGGTAAGGCGAGTTTGTATCGTTGAGAGCTGTTGTCTGGTGCGCATGATTGCGCACCGGGTACATAGGTCGCCATAAATGGCGTAATGCCGATCAGTTAAGCACCGCATCACATCACGGCACATTTCGTAGCGGCGCGATTTATCGCGCAATGAATTGCGCCGCTACGAAATGTGCGCGCAGTAATTTGTGTTTTAATCTCTTAGCTGACGAGCATTACGCCATAAATGGCGACCCTACTTTACGCCTAACCATTGCTTGGCAATCTGGGCGTATTCGCCGGTGGCGGTGCTGAGATGCAGCCACTGATCGACATACAGCTTCCAGCTCATATCATCGCGCGGGATCATGTACGCCTTCTCGCCGTACTGCATCGGTTTGTCCGGATTGATGGCGCACAGCGTGGGATAATGCTGCTGCTGGAACAGCGCTTCGGACGCATCGGTGATCATCACGTCCGCTTTGTTATCTACTAACTGCTGGAAAATCCCCACGTTATCTGCCAGTTGCAGCGTCGCCTGTGGCAAGTGGCTGTGCACGAAGGCTTCGTTGGTGCCGCCCGCCGGTTCAATCACACGCACGCTTGCCTTGTTGATCTGCTCAACCGTCTGGTATTTCGCTTTGTCATCACAGCGTACCAGCGGGATTTTGCCATCGACGCCGAGCGGCTGGGCGAACCAGGCGATCTGCTGACGCTTGAGCGTGACCGATACGCCGCCCAGTGCGATATCACACTGCTTCGCGACGAAATCATCGCTCAGGGTTTTCCATGTGGTTGGCACCCATTGCACCTTTGCGCCAAGGCTGGCCGCCAGCGATTGCGCCATGCTGATATCCAAACCTTCATATTGGCCATCGCTGCGCAGATAGCTGTAAGGTTTGTAATCGCCGGTAGTACAGACTTTTAAGGTTTTACTGGTGCGGATGTCATCGAGATGGGATTGCGCCTGAGCGGCGCCAGTCGCCAATAGTAATGCACTGATTATCGCGGTTTTCATGGTCTCTTCTTATTCGAGTTGATGGTGGTTTGCGGACGGATTGTTTCATAAGCGACTGCATTATTGCTTTGTGAGCAAAAGTCTTGTGATCAATCACGCATTTTTCTCTTTCACGCGCGCGCGTAGAGTGTGCGGCATCAACGAGAAACGGAGCGGATTACATGAACTTTTTAATTATCGATGGCGGCAAAACCTTCGCCCATTCGAAAGGCGAACTGAACCATACCTTAACTGACGTCGCAGCCAGCCAGCTGCGCGACCTTGGCCATCAGGTGCAGGTGACCATCGCCGATAGCGATTACAACGTGGCAGAAGAAGTGCAGAAGTACCTCGACAGCGATGTGGTGATTTATCAGATGCCTGGCTGGTGGATGGGCGAGCCGTGGACGGTGAAAAAGTACATCGATGATGTCTTCACTGAAGGTCACGGTTCACTGTATGCCAGCGATGGTCGCACGCGTAGCGATGCCGGCAAGAAATACGGTTCTGGCGGTTTGATTCAGGGTAAAAAATACATGCTGTCACTGACCTGGAACGCCCCACTGGAAGCTTTTAACGATCCCGAGCAGTTCTTCGAAGGCGTTGGCGTGGATGGTTTGTATCTGCACTTTCATAAAGCCAACCAGTTCCTCGGTATGGAAGGTTTGCCGACCTTTATCTGTAACGATGTAATTAAAATGCCGGACGTGCCACGCGATATCGAACGTTATCGGACTCATCTCAGCCAGATCTTTGCTTAACTGTAAGCACCCAGGGAAAAAAGGAACCACTATGTTAACCGTCGTAGCAGAAATTTGTATCAAACCAGGCCGTCGTCAGGTGGTGCTGGATGCGATTAACCAGCTTATTCCTACCGTGCTGGAAGAAGAGGGTTGCCATCAATACGACGCATTAGTTGATCACCAGGCACAAGTGCCGTGGAAGCAGAATTCACCCGACTCAATTTTCATGCTGGAATTGTGGGATTCACTGCGCCATCTGGAGCAGCATCAGCAGATGCCGCATATGGATGCGCATCGTGCGTTGATTAAAGATGAAGTGGTTGATGTAAAAATCCTGGTACTGGAAGCGGCTAAGTAAGTCCATTTAGTTTACGCTTCAGCATCATGCATAAAAAAAGCCCCGGTTTCGCGACCGGGGCTTTTGTTTAGCAGCTAATCAGGGATTAGTGCTGTTGTTCCTGCATCAGATGCTGTGGAACCATCACTTCAGCATCGCCACCGTTGTTCTGGTAAACGTTGTACTCAACGCCTGCCACAGTCACGGTGCCATTTGCCTGGCTCCAGTTATTCACATCTTCACCTTGCGGCAGGATGTCTTCCAGCTTCAGATCTTCACCGGCTTTCTCAGATACGATCATCTGGGTTTTGCCGTTGTCGATGAACAGTGAATCGCTGCTCTGAGACAGGATGTCATTCAGTGACATATGCATCAGATCTTCGTTCAGATCCATTACGCTGAGCGGACCGCCCAGATCTGGTGGACCTGGAGGAGTGGTATCCACTTCTACATTAATTTCTGTATCAAGCTTATATTCGTTGCCCGCGACGTCACGAATACCAACAGTGAACGTATATTCATGATCTGCCAACTCTGCAGTTTCGATTCTCCAGGCGCCACCGACGATAGTTGCCTTGCCAACCTCCATCGTGATGGTATCAATAACATTACCATCTTCATCTTTTTCATCGTAGGTGCCATACACCACAACGATGTCACCATCTGCGCCGGTACCTTTCATGATCAACGTTTTGTCGTTGATAGCCGGATCGCGCCCCTGAGCATCAGGCACCAGTTGTACATCGGTACCCGATGCATCAGTGTACACACCGGTAAATGCACCTGTTGTTGGTGCTGTGATATCCACCGTGAAGCTAATGCCATCACTGACTGGGCCTTTCACACCTGAGGCACTTTCTGGCTGAACGGTAATGGTATGAGAACCTTCGCCAAGCACTGGCGTTTCAAATTTCCACTCACCATTTGCGACGGTCACGCGACCAATCTCAACGTCTTTATCGTAAATGATGACGGTAGTACCATCGACACCCTTACCTTCCAGAGTCGGTTGTTTATCGTCAGTCAAATCCCCTTCTTTGATCGGACCCTTGATTGGATCAACGTCATCGATGATCACAAACTCTTCCAGCGCATCTGGCACTTGGGTATCAATGATCACTTTAATCGGATCGGATGGCTTAGACGTGTTACCCGCTGGATCGGTAATTTCAACGATCACTTCGTGTTCACCATCTGGGATTGGTTTTTCAGGGGTAACTGACCAATCACCACCGGGTCCTACGATGGCAGTACCGATGACTTCTTTATTGCCATCTTCATCAACAATGATGATTTCTACGGTATCACCCTCTTCAGCTCCACCACCCTGGAATTCAGGGGTGCTATCGTCAGTCGCTTCGCCTGGAAGCAATGGACCTGTTTTATCGCCTTCGTTATCGATAATTGATGGTTCAGCTGGTTTCACTGGCGGCGTGGTGTCAATGATGATGACCACAGGATCAGAAGGACCTGAACGCTTGCCACCTGACTCAACTTCAACCACTAACGACAGCTCTTCCTCTTCACGCTCAGGCAGTTCGAATTCCCATGCGCCATCTTTAACAACAGCAGTACCAACTTCTACTCCATTATCAATAATATGAATGATGTCACCGTCGTTACCCGAACCGCGCAGTACTGGAGTGGTGTCATTGGTGGAATCGCCGTCTTTCAGAGGAATTTCAGTGTCGCCATTGTTGGCAACGATTTCCTCAATCTTGCCAGGTGGCAGTAAGTTTGGATCAACGATCAGTTCGAACTCATCGGTCTTAGGCGAGGTGTTACCGCCTTTAGACTGTGAATCAACGCGCAGGCTGTGTGGACCGTCTTCCAGATCCAGATCAATTGACCACTCACCACGAGGCCCCGCAATAACGCTTGCAATAATTTCATTGCCATCCCAGATACGTACCAGTGCTCCGGCATCAGCTGTACCTGAGAACGTAGGCGTTTTGTCATCAGTGGTATCACCTGATTTCAATGGCCCCTTGTAGCTACCTACATCGTCTAAAACCTCTCCCAGCGTCGGCAGGCCCGGTGTGGAGGTATCGAGATTGATGATGAAGTTGTCTGACTTCGCGCTTGTTTTACCTTGAGGATTCTCATACATGGCGCTAAATACATATGGGCCATCGGTGGTCAGGGTTGGTTCAAAGGTCCAGCGACCATCATCACCGGCCATCGCTGTTCCGAGAGCAACGGTGCTGCTATTGCCGTAGATATAAACCACTGAGCCTGGCTGAGCGACACCGTTCAAGGTTGGCGATTTGTCATTGGTATATTGGCCTGATGACAGGTAATCCAGGGTTCCTTCATTATCAATCACGCGCATAATTTCCGGCGCTTCTGGTGCAGTCCCATCAACGATAAGAATCTGTTGTCCTGCGCTGCCCCAGTTACCTGCACGATCGATGTAACGAACCTGATAAAAATAGGTGCCATCCTCAATTTCGAGGGTAGGAATTGCCCACGTACCATCCGGTTTAACCGTGGTAGTGTAGATTTCGTTATTAATAATCACCTGAACTAAAACGCCTGATTCAGCATTTTTGCCACTTGGCGTGATGATATTTTTCGTGACATAAGTTGGTGTAACACCGTCGTCATTCTGAGCGAAAGTGCCGAAGTCAGCAGGTGCAACAACCGCATGCGATGCTTCTGGAGCATCCGCAGCTACCACGGTACCGCTGGTAATGCTCAGTTTGAACTCTGGTGATTTAACACTCTCGTTGCCATTAACATCTTTAGCTGTGACCGTTAAGGTATGATCACCATCCTGAAGTTCTGGCGTTAAAGTCCACGCACCCATGCTGTTAGCTTTGACCGACGCAACAGGCGTTGTACCAGCGTTATCAAAGAGATAAACCATGGAGTTTGGCTCAGCAACACCTGAAAGCACCGGCTTGTGCTCGTCGCTGCTATCACCCGGCGTAAGGTTGCCTGTGTCGTTACCTGTGCTATCAACCGCACGCCAGATTTCAGGCTGTGCTGGGGCTGATTTATCAACGTTCACAATATATGAGCCGGGAGTGCCGCGGTTAGTTGCTCTATCAATATAGGTAATCTGCAGGGTATGCATACCTTCAGCCCAGCCGCCTGGCGGAGTGAAAGACCACTTTCCATCATCATTTACAGAGGTTGTATAAGTCACACCATCAATAATAATTTCGACTTTACCGCCTGGAGCCCCGTTAGAATCCAGATCGGTCCATTTGTAATCGGTATCTTTAGTGTTAATAAATTTTACAGGCTTAATTGCATTAATGCTGTTGTTAGCCATGAGCATATTCCTTTTGAATTTGGGGTTTTAGGATCCGGATATCCCTCCGGAACAAAATCATTTTCGACTAGTTAGTGAAATACGTAACACAGGACACGTCTTAAAACTCTGAGCGTCTCTAACTAACCAATCGATAAAAATAAACAATAAAAGTGGCTCTCAATTATTTTCAGAAAAGCCACCTGTAAACTCTTAGAAACCAATAGCGATATTATTTATTTTCCACACTAATAATAACGCGACGTTCGTTGGCATAGCAGGCTACCTGCTCTTTCTGCGAGCCCTGGCATTGCTTAGTTACCTGGCTTTCCCCCATACTTTGAGAAGAAATATTGGCACCAGAAATTCCATTATTTACTAATAATTTCTTAATCGCGTCAGCACGAAGCTGACCTAATCGCATGTTGCTATTCTCGTCACCGATAGGATCGGTAAAGCCGGTTACCACAATATGCGGTTGCTCATTAGACTGGCGCTTAACCATGGCAGCAAATTGCTGAATAGCATTACGACCTTCACTGGAAATGTCATTGCTGCTGGCGCTAGCAAAATTGAAGAGCAGGTCTGATGAAAACTCATAATTATCATATGAGTGAGTGGTACCAGCCTGACAAGCTACTACTAAAGAGCTACGTGATAACACATGGGTTTGCTGTCGAGTACCGACCAGCTGCTGCTGTGCTTCGGTTTCACTGGTCACGAGTGGACGACCGGAACCGTCCAGGCTAGCACGGATGTAATAGGTTTTCCCTGCGGCCAGATTATCGCGCCATGGTTGCTGCTGCTTGCCCTGATAGGATGGCGCGTCGTTAGTGAAGCTCGCCAGAGAATGCACACCCGGATTCAAACAGAACGTGCTATAACCGCCCGCAAGCAGAGCTGTTTGAAATTCACCATCAACATAAATATGTGCGGGTAAATTGCCGATAGCATCCGCTGGACGATAATAGACAATACGAACCTGGTCAGCAGCAGCAGAAGGCATTGAACGCCAGGCTTGACCGAAGTTATTTTGTGCATGCGCATTAAATACAGTCATTGCTGACAATGAGGCAAATGCAGCCAGCATCAGGATAGTTTTATTTTTCATGATCACTCCAGAAAACAGGTGTGATTAAACACCTGTATCTATTTTTCTCAAAAATTAGTTGTGTGATGAATGATCGATAAACTCATTCATCTCATATGCGGAATTAATGGTTGAATCATTCGTTGTTAATACACCTGCCGTAGTGACTTTATTGGCATCAACAATGAAATTGATATCATTCAGCAAACTATTTTTAAGATCGTGAATGACTGCACCCTCTTCCGGCTGATCGTTCAACAATGACTGGCTCTGTTCAGACAACAAGTCGGACAGATTCAGTGCATTAATTGATAATTCACCAAGTTCCGGTTGTCCGGGTGCTACGGTATCGACCACAACTTCATAAATACCTGTTTTAGCAGTGACAACCCCGTCAGCACCTTTAAAGGCAGCTTCGATTTTATACGTATCATCTGCTAACTCAGGAGTGGTAAAACTCCATTTACCATCAGTATTAATCGTTACAGAGTAATACGTATGACCGGTAGGGCTGGTAATCCACAGATAAACAATGTTACCTGCAGTGCCAGATCCTTCAATAATCATTGTTGGGTCGTTAGAGTCTATATTTCCGTTTCCAACCAACTGTTTCTGACCGGCATCATTGTTATCTTTGAACACCCCATCAATAGTTCCCGTTACAGGGACTTCCGGATTAGGTTCAACTTCTTTGCCTGGATCAAAATTAGGATCTTCGATTTTAATGATGACTTTATCGGAAGGTGCAGATTCATTGCCCGCTGGATCTGTAACGATGATCTGGAATTCATGATCGCCATTATCAATTGGTTTTTCCGGGGTAAAAGTCCATTCACCTTTGTCTCCAACAACCGTGCTACCAATGACTTTGCCGTTATCGATAATTTTAATAATTTCGCCCTTCTCACCTTTGCCTTCAAAGGTCGGCGTGCTGTCTTCCGTTTTCTCGCCAGTACCAATCGGTGCACCGTCATTATCAGAGATTTGACCGATACCCTGGTTTTCTGGAGCGATAGTATCTACCTCAACAATCCATGGCGCAGAAGGAAGTGATTTATTACCGACTTCGTCAACCACCACAGCGCTGAAATCGTGCTTACCGTCTTTGAGTTCCGGGCTGATAAACTTCCAGTTGCCGTCCTTATCAGCTTTCGCCGTTCCAATCAGTGTGCCATCTTTCCAAATCTCAACGGTGGAACCCACCTCTGCTTTACCTGACAAGACTGGCGTGTTGTCTTTCGTCATACCGCCATTTGCGATTTCTTTTGCTGGAGTCACCGAATCATCGATCATGCCACCAATGGTGCCTTTCGCTGGTGCAGTCAGATCAACGGTGAATTTCCATGCTTCGCTTGCCTCACCAACAACACCGCTTCCATTGCGCTCACGCGTGGTGATGCTGTGATCGCCAGCTGGAAGTGCAGTGCCTGGTGTGAATGACCAGGTGCCGTTTTCGCCAACGGTGGTTTCACCAATTTTGTTTGCACCATCCCAAATTTCGATCACATTACCTTTGGTGCCGGTACCGTTCAGCGTTGGTTTGGTGTCATCAGTACGGCCACCTTTCGCGATCAGACCCGTTACGCTACCCACGTCATCGAACAAACCATTCACAACTGGAATATGAACATCGCCACCGCCGTTATCGCCGCCACCTTTACCGCCGTCACCGCCCTTACCGCCGTCGCCACCGTTACCGTTTCCGCCGTTGTTACTACCGCTGTTACTGTCCTGATACTGCTCTTTTGCCGCCAGGAAACCCAGACCAGCAGCTGCGGCGATGGCAGCCAGACCGCCCAATGCGATTAACGCCGGTGACCACTCAAAGCCTGAAGCCAGCGCAAAACCACCGTCGCTATCAACGGTACTTTCACCCAAAGCTAAGGCGCTGGTTTCGCCATCGGCCAATGCGGCAGCATCGTGATCAGAATCACCATCGGTGGCGACGTATTCATGCATGGCGCCATCTTCAGCTTTACCGACTAAAGAACCTGATTTAGCAAAAAAGTCTTCGATAATCAGATCAGGTTCGCTGGCGTCGGAACCTTCTAGCATCACCAGCAGATTTTTACCTACGCGCTTCACGGTAATATTTTCTGGCGCAACGCCGTCATTACCCTGGGTCAGCAAATATTTACCATTGGTAACAGCCTGAATTTTTGCAGCTTTACCGTCTTTACCGACACGCAATGCTTCCGCTTTCGTTATTGTTTTTTTATCAATAACCGCAACACTCACTGGCGAAACGTTCATGATTAATCCCTTTCGTACATTAGATTTTGATTGCGCGATTGCGTACAAGCGCAGCAATCTCCCTGGCTTAACCCACCGGTGTGGGCTCAAAGTGAGCGACATAATCGGGAAAGAGAGATTTCCGAGACATAAGAAACGTCCCGTTAGGAAAGAAAAAATTTCCTAACGTTGCCAAAAAGGGAGTTAGTTAATTAACTATCTGAATTAACGAACTTTTATGGATGGATAAATGAAGATAGAAGGGAATTAACTGAACAGGAACAAGACTATAACAGATGATTTTCCTGAATTTTTTCGCGTAAAAAATTCAGAAAACAGGTAATGCGCGAGGTAAGGGATTGGTTGCGATAATAGACCGCATGGATGGGTAAACGCTGTTCACGCGTTTCCGTTTGTAAAATCTGCACCAGACGCCCACTGACGCGATCTTCACGGCTAACAAAATCGGATAAACGTACGATACCTTGCCCGGCTAAAGCCAGTTGACGCAATGTTTCGCCACTGGAGGCGGACAGCGTAGGTTTGATGCGCAAGAACTCACCTTCCCGCTGCCACACCGGCCAGACGTTATGGACATCAAGCTGACTGAACCCCAGCAACTGATGGTTCGCCAGCAACTCAACGCTTTCAGGAACGCCAAACTTTTCGAGATAATCTGGGCTGGCTAACAGGCGTATGGCGCTGCTACCGAGAACGCGCGCGCGTAGCGTCGAATCGCGCAGCTCGCCGATGCGAATGGCGATGTCTGTTTGCTGCTCCAGCAGATCGATCACGATATCGTCGGTGTTCAATTCCAGCTGAATCAGCGGATAGCGCTGACGAAACTCCGCCACCAGCGGCACAATAACGTGCAGGGTGAATGGCGTATTGGCATTGACGCGTAATCGTCCAGAAGGGATATCCCGGCGCTGCGCGATCAGTTCTTCCGCCTGTTCAACTGACGCCAGAATCTGCCGCGCATGATCGAGAAAAATCAGTCCCTCCTCGGTCAGTGCCAGCCGACGCGTGGTGCGATGCATCAAGGTGGTTTGCAGCTTGCTTTCGAGGCGGCTAAGCGCGCGGCTCACGCCAGAGCTGGTTTGATCTAACTGCTCCGCTGCTGCGGTAATCGATCCGGTATCCACCACCGCAACCCAGGCACGTAACTCTTCCAGTGTTATTTTCAACTTTCCATCCTCAAAGAACGAGACCTGTCTTAGCGCTGTTTCTGACACTTGTGACGTAAATTACGCCACTTTATTAGCGGCAGGATATCACAATGCGCCATAAACCTCGGATGGCTAACGATTTACGTCAGCAGCAAGCGGTAACCCAGTTACTGCAGCAAGGGCGACAGGAAGAAGCCTGGCGTAAGATTCGGGCGCATCTGACACTTGCTCCGTACGATGGCTGGTTTCTGTTTGAAGCCGCACGGCTTGCACGACGCAGCGGCGAGCTCGATCTGGCTCAGCGCTACTATCAGCGAGCACTGAAGCTTACGCCACAAGATGCCGGATTGCTCAATGGTCTCGGCTTGACCCATTACGAAGCCGGACGTTGGGACGAGGCGGAAGTCAGCTATCAGGCTGCACTGAAATCACATGCGGGCTATGCCGCCTGTCACAACAATTACGCCATTATGCTGCATAAACAGCGCCGCTTTCATCTTGCTCTTGAGCAGTATCGATTGGCGTTGCTCAGCCAACCGGATTACACCGAAGCCCGCTATGGCATGAGTACGTTGCTGGCGCATATGGGGCAGCTGCAAGAAGCAGAAAGCCTGATGCAGCAAGTGTTGCACGCACGTCGCGCCGATCGACGCTGCCGTAATGCGCTCGGCATGGTGCAATTACAACAAGGTAACTTCGCGGCTGGCTGGTCCAACTATCAGGCGCGTTATGCGGCAGATAATCCTGACCGCTTCTTTACCTTGCCTAAACTGCCGATTCGCTACTGGCAGGGAGAAGATCTGCGCGGCAAAACGCTGCTTGTGCGGACTGAACAGGGAATGGGCGATGAGATTCAGTTCTGCCGTTATCTCACACGCGTGAAAACCGAAAAGCAGGCAGAAACAGTGATTATGCTGGGAAGCGAAGCCTTAAAACCATTGATGGGCACGTTGCCACACCTCGATCATTATCTCACGCGAGACGATCAACAACATGCGCTGCCACAGGCTGATTATTGGTGCTCGCTTCTGGATTTACCGCAGCATTTCCTCAATTCACCACAGCCTTTTAGTGCGCATCATCCGTATCTGTTCAGCACCGCTGATCAGCAGGAAAAGTGGCCGATTAAGGGCAACGGGAAAAAAATCGGTATCGTGTGGAAAGGGTCCAGCAAACACAATAATGATAGCGAACGTTCACTTGCGCATTTGTCACAGCTTGCACCGTTGTTTGACCTGCCTGATATCAACTGGATAAGCCTGCAAAAAGGCGCGGGTGAAGAGGACATTATCGATTTCCTACACGTGCAACCACTTGGTGCGCAGTTCAGCAGTTATCAGGACACAGCCGCAGTTATTGCGCAGCTGGATTTGGTGATTGGTGTCGATACCTCAGTGATCCATCTAGCCGGAGCGATGGGTAAACCCTGTTGGGTATTGTTGCCTGCCTGGGCGCGCGATTGGCGCTGGTTAGAGAATCGCGAAGATTCACCATGGTATCCGCAGATGAGACTGTTTGCGCGCGGGCAGGATGAAGAGTGGAGCGCGGTCATTACGCGGGTTAAACAGGCATTGCAGCAGCAATAAAAAGGGACGCCGCGGCGTCCCTAATTTTTACACTTCGAGGTCGGCTAAATCGCCTTTCTCTTGCAGCCAGTTTCGGCGGTCTTCCGAGCGTTTCTTCGCCAGCAGCATGTCCATCACACGCAGCGTTTGGTCGACATCCTCATCACTGATCGTCAATTGCACCAGACGACGCGTATTCGGATCGAGCGTGGTTTCGCGCAGCTGCAGCGGGTTCATTTCACCCAAGCCCTTAAAGCGCTGCACATTCGGCTTACCCTTCTTACGCTTCAGCTGGTCCAGCACGCCCTCTTTCTCGTCTTCGTCTAAGGCGTAATAGACTTCTTTGCCGAGATCGATGCGATAGAGTGGCGGCATCGCCACATACACATGGCCGTGCTGCACCAGCGAGCGGAAATGCTTCACAAACAGCGCGCACAGCAGCGTGGCAATGTGAAGGCCGTCGGAGTCCGCATCCGCAAGAATACAGATCTTGCCGTAACGCAGCTGGCTGAGATCTTCGCTGTCAGGATCGATACCGATCGCCACTGAAATATCATGCACTTCCTGCGAGGCCAGCACTTCGTCCGAAGAGACTTCCCAGGTGTTAAGGATCTTGCCTTTCAGCGGCATGATCGCCTGATAATCACGATCGCGCGCTTGCTTGGCGGATCCGCCTGCAGAATCCCCTTCGACAAGGAACAGTTCGGTTCTATTCAAATCTTGTGCGGTGCAGTCAGCCAGTTTTCCCGGCAGCGCCGGTCCGCTGGTGAGTTTTTTACGCACCACTTTCTTCGCGGCGCGCATACGGCGCTGCGCGCTGGAGATCGCCAGCTCGGCCAGCATTTCAGCCGCCTGCACGTTCTGGTTCAACCACAGGCTGAAGGCATCTTTAACCACCGCTGAGACGAACGCGGCACACTGACGTGACGACAGGCGCTCTTTGGTTTGACCGGCAAACTGGGGATCCTGCATCTTCACCGACAGCACGTAAGCACAGCGATCCCAGATATCTTCCGCTGACAGCTTCACGCCGCGCGGCAGAATATTGCGGTATTCGCAGAACTCACGCATGGCATCCAGCAATCCCTGACGCAAGCCGTTAACGTGCGTGCCGCCTTGCATGGTTGGGATCAGGTTAACGTAGCTCTCCGTCAGCAGTTCGCCGCCTTCCGGCAGCCACAGCAGCGCCCAATCCACCGCTTCCACATCGCCAGCAAAACTGCCCACAAAGGGTTTTTCCGGTAGCGTCGGTAAGCCATCAATCGCTTCACACAGGTAATCGGTCAGGCCATCCTGATACATCCAGGTTTGTTCGGTGTCGTTGACCTTGTCTTTAAAGACAATTTCCACGCCCGGACAGAGCACGGCTTTGGCTTTTAACAGATGTGATAAACGAGAAACCGAGAAACGTGGGCTATCAAAGAAGCTTTCATCTGGCCAGAAGTGCACGCTGGTGCCGGTATTGCGTTTACCGACGGTGCCGGTAACCGTAAGATCCTGCACCTTGTCGCCATTTTCGAAGGCAATCTGGTAGATTTCGCCGTTACGACGCACGGTAACTTCCACGCGCTTCGACAAGGCGTTAACCACCGAAATCCCGACGCCGTGCAAGCCGCCTGAGAACTGATAGTTTTTGTTAGAGAATTTGCCGCCCGCATGCAGGCGACAAAGAATCAGCTCAACCGCAGGCACGCCTTCTTCCGGATGGATATCCACCGGCATGCCACGACCATCATCAATAACTTCCAGCGACTGGTCGGCATGAAGAATTACTTCCACACGTTTGGCGTGACCGGCCAGCGCCTCATCGACGCTGTTATCGATCACTTCCTGGCCCAAATGGTTCGGGCGCGTGGTATCGGTGTACATCCCAGGACGACGACGCACCGGTTCAAGGCCGGTCAGGACCTCAATGGCATCGGCATTATAGCTTGATTGGCTCATCGTAAATGTCTGATTAGCAATAGGAAAATGGCCCCACTTCGCAAAGTTACTGGGCGTTTAATCCCAGAAAATCAACTATCTGTGCGAAATGGCGTTCGAATCCGATATAGGCATGATTGCCGCCCTCTTCAACCGTCTGGCGGCATGCGCTGTAATACTCCAGCGCCTGGCGATAATCGAGTATTTCATCGCCGGTTTGTTGCAGCAGCCAGAGTAAATCGGGCGCTTCAAGAGGGTCAATCTGCATTACTTTCAGATCGTAAATGTGGCGAGACTCTAACACATATTGCTGGCCGGTGTAGGGATTACGGTTCTCGCCGAGGTAATCCACCAGCAGCTCAAACGGCCGTACGGCGGGATTAACCACCACCGCAGGCAACATAAAACACTGCGACAGCCAGGTCGCAAAATAGCCGCCCAGCGACGATCCCACCAATCCCAGCGGTTCACCGGCATATTGCATCACCAGCTCTTCCAGCATGCTGGCGGCTTCGGCTGGGAACGTCGGCAGTTGCGGCACCATCACATTAATATGTGGATGCTGCTCGTTGAGCCACTGCTGCAGCTGCGTGGCTTTCGCCGATTGCGGTGAACTGTTGAAGCCATGCAGATAAATCAGCGCCGCCATTGCTTAGTAGCCCTCGGAATCAAGATCGGGGCGGAACATGTCGCTTTGCAGGCGATTCACTTCGGTGTGCAGCGCGCCGTCAGGCTGCAAGGTGAACCAGCGCCAGCCCGGCGCCAGCGTATCAATGGTGAAGTTGGTGCAGTGTGGTTTGAACTGTACGCAGGTCGATGGCGAAGCCATCACGCGGCGACCATGCCAGTCGAGATCGAGTTCCTGGTGAATATGGCCGCACACCAGATTGCGTGCGCGCGGGAAGTGCTGCAGTACCGCTTCCAGCTGATGCGGATTGCGCAAGCTGTGTTGATCTAACCAGGTACAACCGGAAGCCAGCGGATGATGATGCAAAAGTACCAAAGTGTGACGTTCCGGGTACTTGCTCAGCGCGGTGTGCAGCCACTCCAACTGGTATTCGCTCAACATGCCGTGCGGCACGCCAAATACCTGGCTATCCAGCAGCACCAGCTGCCAGTGATCGCCCAACAGAACGTGCTTATCGGATTTGATGCCCGCGTCGGCCAGCGTATCCACCATCGCCGGCTGAAAATCGTGATTTCCCGGCAGCCAGACGCACGGTTTCGGCAGACGATTAATGCCCGCTACAAAGTGTTGGTAAGCTTCGACGGTGTGATCCTGAGCGAGATCGCCAGTGGCGATAATCAGATCATACTGGCGCTGTTGTACTTCAATAGCATCCAGTACCGCATCAAAACTCGACCAGGTATTTACCCCAAGCAGCGATTGATGTTTTCCGGCAAAAAGATGGGTATCCGTGATTTGTAAAATCCTGATATCAGACCCATCTTGCGCAGGAAGAGTTAGCAGGCTATCCAAAGCGTTTCCTTAATCTCCACGCCATCGTTGCGTTTTTTACGCTATCAGCAAACCGGTACTGCCACAGCGCCGTGCGCTAAGCAGTAACGCAACCAATCCGCAAGGAACTGGTTAATCTGATGTTTTTCATCGCGCTGATGCAGTTTTTTATTAGGATAATCATAGCGCGCTTTAAATCGGTAGATCTGTTTAGTGGAACACACTTCAGCGACCATCGCATCATGGTAGAGCCGCACCGACATAGAAGGCAGGCTCCAGTAACTCACCGCGGGCGCCACCTGACGCACTTCCACCAGCGTGGTGTATCGCGTCGATTCTTCGATGGTGAGCTGATAGCTGGCGCCATTCACCTGATAAATCACCGATGCGCCTGCCTCGTCATTGCGCGGCAGCAGGCGACGCAGCTGGGCGAAATTGGTTTCGCACAGGCGCATCATTTCGGGAAAGTCAGGGGTATAGCGCTGTTTCATTTTAGCTTCCACTCTTGTCGTAGTTTTTCATGGTGCAACGCCAGCCATTGCAAGGCGATGACAGATGCCGCGTTATCAATAATCCCCTCTTCCACCCAGCGATAAGCCTGTTCGCGGCTCACCACATGGACAAGAATATCCTCATTCTCTTCCTCCAGCCCGTGATTTCCCTCTGCCAGGCTGGCATCCACTTCGCCCACCAGCACCGATAAACGTTCAGACGTTCCGCCGGGGCTGGCTAAGTAATTCACTATCGGTTTGACGCGGCCAACCTTGAGGCCAGCCTCTTCTACCGCCTCACGTCGTGCGACATCTTCTGGTGTTTCGCCAGGTTCAATGATGCCAGCCACCATTTCCAGCAGCCAGGGCGTTGGGCTGGAATCAAAAGCGGGAATGCGGATCTGTTCGATCAGCACCACTTCATCACGTAAGGGATCATAGGGTAGCAGCACGGCGGCGTGTCCGCGCTCAAAAACTTCGCGCACCACTTCACCACTCATTTCGCCATTAAAACGACGGTGGCGGAAACGGTAGCTGACGATGGAAAAAAAACCATCGTAACGCGTTTCGCGTGCAATAATTTCTACATCGTTTTTTGTGAAAGTCACAGGGGATTTTTTTTCACTCGCCATCGTCTGATTCCTTATGCAGATTGGGATGGAGCAAAGAAAAGCCAAGTCTACCGCTCCGTCCGAGTGGTTCTTTTTGAATTATTTACGTAAATTAGGGGAAGAAGGCACGTTCAGCCAACTTATCTCTGACGCCGCCTCTGTAGAATCGGCGATTATTTTTTTGGCTTACCTGCAGCACTACCAGTGCATTTTGCTGCAACAAAAGGAATGCAAATGAAAAAACTGCTCCCACTTTTTATTGGGCTGACTCTGGGCGGATTCAGCCTTGCCGGCCAGGCAGAAAACCTGTTGCAGGTCTATCAGCAGGCGCGCCTTAGCAACCCCGATCTGCGATCTTCTGCCGCTAACCGCGACGCTGCATTTGAGAAAATCAATGAAGCGCGTAGTCCTTTATTGCCGCAGTTAGGCTTGGGCGCAGATTACACTTATAACAATGGCTACCGTGACAGCAGCGGACTTCATTCCAACACGACCAGCGCCTCTCTGCAATTAACTCAAACTATTTTCGATATGTCGAAATGGCGTGCGCTGTCGCTGCAGGAAAAACAAGCCGGTATTCAGGACGTCACTTATCAGGTGGCTCAGCAAGATCTGATCCTGAACAGTGCAACGGCTTATTTCAACGTGTTGAAGGCGATTGATACGCTTTCTTACACCGAAGCACAGAAACAGTCGATCTACCGCGAATTGGATCAAACCACTCAGCGCTTCAATGTGGGTCTGGTCGCGATCACTGACGTGCAGAACGCCCGTGCACAGTATGACACCGTACTGGCCAACGAAGTGACTGCACGTAACAACCTCGATAATGCGGTGGAATCGCTGCGTCAGATTACCGGCATGGATTATCTGTCGCTGGCCTCACTGAATATCGATCGTTTCAAAACTGCGCGTCCAGATGCTGTTGCCAGCCTGCTGAAAGAAGCAGAAAGCCGCAACCTGACCTTGCTGTCTGCGCGCCTTAGCCAGGATCTGGCACGTGAGCAGATTCGCTCAGCTGAAACCGGCCACATGCCAACGCTGGATTTGACCGCCTCAACCGGCATGTCGAACAGCAAATATGGCGGCAGCCGCGCTAATCAGAGTAGCGGTAGCACCGATTCCATCACCGGTTCTAACCAGGTTGGCCTGAGCTTCACCATGCCACTCTACAGCGGCGGTTCGGTGACTTCGCAGGTGAAACAGGCGCAGTACAACTATGTCGCGGCCAGCGAACAGCTGGAAGGCGCGCATCGTAGCGCGGTTCAGACGGTGCGTTCTTCATTCAATAACGTGAATGCCTCTATCAGCAGCATCGATGCTTATAAGCAGGCGGTTGTCTCTGCACAAAGCTCATTGGATGCGATGGAAGCCGGTTATCAGGTTGGTACGCGTACCATCGTTGATGTGTTGGATGCGACCACCACGTTGTTCAATGCTAAACAGCAGCTTTCTGATGCGCGTTATAGCTACCTGATTAACCAGCTGAATATCAAATATGCGCTGGGTACGCTGAACGAGCAGGATCTGCAGCAGCTGAACAGCACGCTGGGCAAAGAGATCACCACTACACCAGAAGTGGTGGCGCCGGAGAATAACCAGCAGGCCGCGCGTGTGGATAACGGTCCGAAAGCTTCATCGCCTTCAGCCGCCGCACAAGCCCGTCCAGCTGCCGCACGCAGCAGCGGAAATCCATTCGGTAATTAATTCCCAGGGGGCCGCATGCGGCCCCTTTCGCATTCAATCGTATAGCTACGTAAAGATCCTTTCCCCATCTGGCTTCGCGCTTCATTTTCCACCGCTCATCCCCTATCCTTACCCCACCTTTGGGCACAGGATGAAAATAATGAAACGGACGAAAAATATTCGCCATGCCGCTTTCCGTAAAAGCTGGCAGGCACGCCACTTAACGCCAGTCGCCTTTGCCGTTAGCGCAGTGTTTATGCTGGCAGGCTGCGAACAGAGTGATGAAACGGTGTCGCTCTATCAAAACGCGGATGATTGCGCCAAAGCCAATCCAGGCCAGAGCGCGCAGTGTACCACTGCGTATAACAACGCACAGAAAGAAGCCGAACGTACCGCACCAAAATACGCCACGCGTGAAGATTGTGTGGCTGAATTTGGTGAGAACCAGTGCCAGCAAACGCCTGCGCAAGCGGGTGTGGGCACCACAGCAAACAACGCTGAAGCTCAGCAAAGCGGTAGCTTCTGGATGCCGTTGATGGCCGGTTACATGATGGGACGTATGATGAGCGGCGGCGCAGGCTTTGCCCAGCAGCCACTGTTCTCGCCAAAAAATCCGAACAGCCCGGCAAACGGAAAATTTGTTGATGCGGCGGGTAAAAACTACGGTAATGCCACATCGGGCCGCACCATCAACGTGCCGAAAACAGCAATGGCACCGAAACCCGCTACCACTTCCACCATCACGCGTGGCGGCTTTGGCGACAGCGTGGCAAAACAAAACACCATGCAGCGCAGCAGTGCCTCAGGTACCGGCAGCCGCTCGCTGGGAGGCTAAGCCGCAGCATGCAACGTATAGCAATCCCTGAACGTCCAGACTGGCGAGAAAAAGCCGCGGAGTATGGTTTCCAGTTTCACACCATGTATGGCGAACCTTACTGGTGTGAAGATGCGTACTACCAATTCACGCTAGCGCAGGTTGAACAGTTGGAAGATACCACCGCCGAGCTGCACCAGATGTGTTTGCAGGCGGTGGAGAAAGTGGTCAACAGTGACGAGCTGCTTATCCGCTTCTGCATTCCTAAGCACACCTGGGATTTTGTGCGTGATTCCTGGAAGTTGCGCCAGCCATCGCTCTATTCGCGCCTCGATCTGGCATGGGATGGTAAAGGTGACGCCAAGCTGCTGGAAAACAATGCCGACACGCCAACCTCGCTGTATGAAGCCGCCTTCTTTCAGTGGATTTGGCTGGAAGACCAGGTTAAAGCCGGCAACCTGCCACAGGGCAGCGACCAGTTCAACAGCCTGCAAGAGAAGCTGATCGAGCGCTTCGCCACGTTGCATCAGCAGTTCGGTTTCAGCTGGCTGCACTTCTCCTGCTGCCGTGATACCGAGGAAGATCGCGCCACGGTGCAATATCTGCAGGACTGCGCCACCGAGGCCGGATTGCCGAGCGAGTTTCTCTATATTGACGAAATCGGATTGGGTGAAAGAGGCCAGTTTACCGACGTAAACGATCAGGTCATCAGCAATCTGTTTAAGCTCTATCCGTGGGAATTCATGCTGCGCGAAGTGTTCTCCACTAAGCTGGCGGACGCGGGCGTGCGCTGGCTGGAGCCGGCATGGAAAAGCATCATTTCCAATAAAGCGCTGTTACCGCTGTTGTGGGAGATGTTCCCTAATCATCCCAACTTGCTGCCCGCTTATTTTGCCGATGATAAGAACGCGCCGCAGATGGATAAGTACGTGGTGAAACCGCTGTTTTCACGCGAAGGTGCCAATATTCGCATCATTGAAAACGGTCAGGAGATCGCCCGCGCCGATGGTCCGTATGGCGAAGAAGGCATGATTATTCAGCAGTTCTATCAGCTACCGAAATTTGGTGATAGCTATACGTTGATCGGCAGCTGGCTGATTGACGATCAACCTGCGGGTATCGGCTTACGTGAAGATCGTGCCTTGATCACGCAGGATCTGTCGCGCTTCTATCCGCATACCTTTATTGAGTAAACGCTGTGCCGCCCGCAATCTTCGAGCGGCCACGCGCATTAGCCAATCTGCACCGACATCATACTGATCGCGCCCATTTCCATACCTTCCACCGGAATGCTGATCGCTTCATCAGCGGCACGCGCACCGAGAATATAGAGCAGCGGTAGATAGTGTTCAGGCGTTGGGTTCGAAAGCTGCGCATCCGGATGCTGCATAAAGTTTACCAGTGGGTGATCCGCCGTCTCGCCGTGGAAATCCAGATTCTCACGGACAAACAGATTAAAGCTTTCCGCCCATGGATACGCGGTTTCTGCGCCCTGCCAGCGCAGCATACGCAGATTGTGCACCACGTTTCCGCTGGCCACGATCATCACACCTTGATCTCGCAATGACGCCAGCTTTTGCCCCAATGCGTAGTGCCAATCGGCCGGCTTAGTGCCGTCGATACTTAGTTGCACCACCGGAATGTCTGCATCGGGATACATTTTTGCCAACACGCCCCAGGAACCATGATCAAAACCCCACTCCTGATCGGCATGAACGGCGATCGGTGCGAGTAAATCAATCACTTGCTGAGCCAGTTCTGGCGATCCCGGCGCGGGATAGCGCACATCAAATAGCGCCTGCGGGAAACCACCAAAATCATGGATAGTGCGTGGATTATTCATCGCCGTCACCGCCGTGCCACGTGTGTACCAGTGCGCCGAAACCGCAAGAATCGCGCGTGGACGCGGCAACGTTGCGCCCAACTGCTGCCAGGTTTGGGTATAACGATTATCTTCCAGTACGTTCATCGGGCTGCCGTGACCAAGGAACAGCGCAGGCATGCGTGTAGTGCTCATGATTAATCCTCTGACGAAGTGTCGCTTTGTTAACCGTTACGATACGCGCTTTCGCTGGGGGATTAACTCTGATAAGTATGATGATCTCTGTCAGGGAATTTGAATGATATTGGGCGGGGGAATTTGAGACAAGATGGGTCTCAATATTGCGCGCGCGCCTTTTATATATCAGTGATATAGCCCACACCTAAGACCGAGCGAGACCGGTCTTGTTACATCCAATGAATCTACTTCATAAACTCCACCCGGTTTTAGAAACATGAGTTGGAATTTATGTTAATTCAGGGAGCAATATTGTGCCTGGCGATGAATATCTACCATGAGGCGCGTGGCGAACCGATTAAAGGACAAATAGCCGTTGGTACGGTGACCATGAACCGGGCCAATTGGGATGTCAAAGAGATCTGTCCTGTGGTGTATGCACCAAAGCAGTTCTCCTGGACGTCTCTCAAAAAGAATCCTTATCGTTATCCACCACATGAAGATAAGAGCTGGCAACGCGCCAGAAAGCTGGCACAGAAGATCGTTGAAGGGGAATTACAGGACGTCACTCAAGGCGCGACCTTTTTCCATGCGCATAGCGTCAAACCGGCCTGGCGTCATACCTTTCAGCGTACTGTGGTGATTGGCAATCACGTGTTTTATGCCAATCGCTAAAACAAAAAAGAGGCCGGATAGATATCTATCCGGCCTCTTTCTTCTGTATTAATTCAGTTAGCTGGCGTGACGCGTTTCACGCTGACGGCGATACGCCACCAAATCTTCAATGGTGACGACCGGCATATCATGTTGCTTAGCAAACACGATCGCTTCTGGCGCGTGCGCCATGCTGCCATCATCATTGGTCAATTCGCACAGTACGCCCGCAGGTTTGAATCCTGCCAGCGTTACCAGATCGATAGTCGCTTCGGTGTGTCCACCACGCGACAGAACACCGCCTTCACGCGCACGCAGCGGGAAAACATGGCCCGGACGGTTAAGGTCTGAAGGCTTAGCGCCATCAGCCACCGCAGCGCGAATCGTGGTGATGCGATCGGCAGCAGAAACGCCGGTGGTCACACCGCTTGCAGCTTCAATTGTCACTGTAAAACCGGTGCCGTAAGCGCTGGTGTTGGTTTCCACCATCATTGGCAGCTCAAGCTGCTGACGGCGCTCTTCGGTGATGCAGAGGCACACAATACCGCTGCCGTGACGGATGGTTAATGCCATCTGTTCAACGGTCATGGTTTCTGCCGGGAAGATCATGTCACCTTCGTTTTCACGATTTTCATCGTCAAGCACCATTACACCGCGGCCGTTGCGCAGCGCATCAATGGCGCGCTCTACACGCTGTTCAGGCGTGCCAAATTCAGAAAGAAGCGTCTGATTCATGGTAAAAAAACCTTATAAAATATGAGTTACCAGAACCAGGGCGTGCTTAGGAGTGCGTACAAAACACATGGCAAAAACGTGACGCGGGCAAAGCCCGGCTGATGTCGTTACCCTCTCCCATCCGGACTCTAACCGTCGGCTCCGGAATTACACCGGATCTGCTGACCTTTCACATTGCTGTGAGAGCGCTCGCGGGCTTTCAGCTAGAGCTGATTTACCGCCGGTGGGGAATTTCGCCCCGCCCTGAGAATAAGCGAACAAACTATAACGCCAATCATCTGGTCGGGCAATCGACAAAAGTGCAAATGCTTTTGCATTTCCTGCGTTGCGGATTTCAGGTTTAACCTTTTCGTTTCAGGCATTACACTTAATAGCTATTGAGTCCGAACACGCGCAGCTATCGGCCACCGTAACCAGGAAATAATCATGATCGACACGAAAAAAATTGAACAACTGGCTCGCCAGGTACATGAAGCTATGCCGAAAGGGATTCGCGATTTTGGCGATGATGTCGAAAAGAAAATTCGTCAGGTATTGCAGGCGCAGTTGACGCGCATGGACCTGGTTAACCGTGAAGAGTTTGATGTGCAGACGCAGGTTCTGCTGCGTACGCGTGAGAAATTAGCTGCGCTGGAACAGCGCCTGGCAAAACTGGAAAGTGAAAGTCCAGCAGCACCCGCGCCGGCAATCGTCACGCCAGATCCTGCTGGGAAAATTGATACTCCGCAGTAAGCTCATTGGCGGGAGTCTTCCTCCCGCCGATTCACACTTAATGACTGCGAATAGTTTTGATGATGTTGCTGGTTGAGATGCCATCTTCGAAGTTAAGCACACGCACGTCACCGCCGTTCGCCCACACTTCTTTGCTTCCCGCGATATCTTCCGGCTTGTAATCGCCGCCTTTTACCAGCAGATCCGGCAGCACTCCAGCAATCAGACGTTGTGGCGTATCCTCTTCAAATAGCACCACCCAATCCACCGCTTCCAGCGCACCCAGCACAATCATGCGGTTTTCTTGCGGATTGACCGGACGCGTTTCGCCTTTCAGACGCTTAGTCGAGGCATCACTGTTAACGGCCACAATCAGGCGGTCGCCCAGCTTGCGCGCGTTCGCCAGATAAGAAACATGGCCAGCGTGCAGGATGTCAAACACGCCGTTGGTCATCACCACTTTCTCACCACGCTGACGCGCCAGCGCAACAGCGGCTTTCAGCTCCGCTTCGGTCATCACACCGAATCCCGTTTCCGGACGGGCATGAATGGCATTTTCCAGCTCAACAGTGCTGACAGTGGAAGTACCCAACTTACCGACGACGACGCCTGCAGCAGCATTAGCAAGGAAACAGGCTTCTTCCAGGCTGTCGCCAGCTGCCAGCACTGCGGCCAGCACGCCAATCACCGTATCGCCCGCACCGGTCACGTCATACACTTCCTGCGCCTGCGTAGGCAGATGCAGCGGCGCTTTGCCCGGCTGCAGCAGCGTCATACCGTTTTCAGAACGGGTGACCAGCAGCGCGGAGAGTTCATAATCCGCGATTAACTGCATGCCACGGCTGACAATCTCTTCCACGGTTTTGCATTTACCCACAACCGCTTCGAATTCAGACAAATTCGGCGTCAGCAGCGTTGCACCGCGATAACGTTCAAAATCAGTGCCTTTGGGATCAATCAACACCGGCACTTTAGCTTCACGCGCCAGTTGAATCATGGTCTGCACGCTGTTCAGCGCGCCTTTGGCGTAGTCAGACAACACCAGCGCACCCGCTTGCGTCAGCGATTGACGCATACGATCGTGAATCGGCTGCGGATCAATCTGCTCAAAACCCTCTTCGAAATCGAGGCGAATCAGCTGCTGATTGCGCGACAGCACGCGCAGCTTGGTGATGGTTGGATGGCTTTGCACCGCCACAAAATCGCAGTCGACATTGACCTTCTGCAGGGTTTCACTCAACACGCGCGCGGCATCATCGGCGCCGGTCAAGCCAATCAGCCGTGATGCTGCACCGAGCGCAGCAATGTTCATGGCGACGTTTGCCGCGCCGCCTGGACGCTCTTCAATGGTATCCACTTTCACCACCGGCACCGGCGCTTCCGGGGAAATACGGCTGGTTGGGCCATACCAATAGCGATCTAACATCACATCGCCGACGACCAGCACAGTGGCCTTGCCAAAAGTGGGCAGTGTTACTTTCATTCAGAGACTCCAACACGGTCAAAATAATGCGCGGGATATTACCACATAAGCCATAAGGCTCACTGTTCCGCGCTGTCAGATTCGGTACCGCTTAACCAACGCTGCCAACTGTTGTTGACCACCGCGCGCTCAGCGACAAAGGCTTCAGGTGCCACATGGCCCGGTAATTCCTGCAATGCCAGATGGTGCAGCGCATCACGCAGCGTGACGTACGCATGCGTCAAAGCCTGCGCCTCTTCATCCGGCATAATGCCATGACGCGCCATTAATTCGAAAATGCGGACGTTATCCGACCAACGCGTCAACGCTGGCTGATCGGCCGCGTAGCCTAAGACAAGATATTGCGCGATGAATTCAATGTCGGTGATACCGCCCTCATCGGTCTTAATTTCCCAGCGACCTTTATGTTTATTGCTGAGATGCGCACGCATTTTTTCGCGCATTTCACGCACTTCTTTTTGCAACGTCTCAACTTCACGCGGCAGGCAAAGAATGCCACGGCGGATTTCATCAAAGCGTTCACACAGCGCAGGTTCGCCAAACACAATGCGCGCGCGCACCAGCGCCTGATGTTCCCAGGTCCATGCTTCGCTGCGCTGGTATTCGTTGAAAGCGGAAAAAGTACTAACCAGCATGCCCGCCGCGCCAGAAGGACGCAGACGCGCATCCACTTCATACAAAATGCCGGACGAAGTGCGCGTGCTAAACAGATGCATCACACGCTGCGCCAGGCGCAGATAGAACTGGCGACCATCAATGACGCGCTCGCCATCGGTTTCCGCCTCATCCGGACAATCATGCAGGAACACCAAATCAAGGTCAGAGCTGTAACCCAGCTCCCAACCACCGAGTTTGCCATAACCGACAACCGCAAAACCGCGCTCATTGTCGCTGGTTAGATGCGATGGACGACCATATCGCTGCACCATCATCTGCCAGGCTTGCTGCACCACTGATTCAATAATCGCTTCTGCCAGCCAGGTTAAGTGATCGCTCACTTTCATCACGGGCAGCGTTTCAGCGATATCTGCAGCGGCAATGCGCAGATGCTGCGCCTGTTTAAACTGGCGCAATGCTTCCAGTTGCTGCTCTTCATCATCGGTGGGAATACGCAGCAGATACTGGCGCAGTTCGTCGCGGTAAGCATCGGTCGCGGTGGGTTGATACAGCGTCGCGGGATCAAGTAACTCATCCAGCAGCAGCGGATAGCGCGCCAGCTGGCTGGCAACCATCGGTGATGCGGCACACAGACGAATCAGATGACGCAGCGCGCCATGATATTCGGTGAGTAATTCCAGATAAGTGCTGCGCGTCAGCACGCCCAGCAACAGCGGCGTCAGACGATTCAGCAACACATCGGCATCTTCGCGTGGACAAACTTCACTGAGCAGACGCGGCATCAACTGGTCGAGCGCCAGACGACCGCGCGGACCAATGGTACGGCGGCTCACATCCTGGCGGAAGTTGTTCAACGCGTTGTAAAGCGCGTGTCGCTGCGCATCGTCCAACTGTGGTACCACCGGAATGAGATCGCTCTCTTCCAGCGCGTCCTGCCATAAGCCAGCAAATTCGGCCAACTGTGGCTGATCGTCGACATCCGGCGCATCGTCACCAATCAGCTCGTCAAAGATGGCGCGCACACCGGCCATTTGCAGCTCAAGCTGCGCCATCAGTGCGTTCCAGTCTGCCGCGCCCATTGCCCAGGCTAAGCGCTGGCGATCAAGTTCGTTCTCTGGCAGCGTTTGCGTTTGCTCGTCATTGATACTTTGCAGCAGGTTTTCCAGCCGACGCAGGAACAGATAGGCTTCACGTAGATGATCGACCTGTTTTTGGCTTAACAAAGCCAGCTCGCCAATCGCTTTGAGCGTAGGGAGCAAGGAGCGCAGTTGTAGTGAGCGCTCACGTCCTCCGCGAATTAGCTGGAAGACCTGCACAATGAATTCCGTTTCACGAATGCCGCCGGCGCCGAGCTTGATGTTGTCTTTCAAGCCGCGTCGACGCACTTCGCGCGCAATCATGCCTTTCATGTTACGCAGCGATTGAATCACGCTGAAATCGATATAGCGTCGATAAACGAACGGACGCAGCATTTGCTGCAATTCCTGGCTCCAGTGGCCATGATCGTCGCCCATCAACCGGGCTTTGACCATCGCATAGCGTTCCCAGTCGCGGCCTTGCTCCTGATAATAATCTTCCAGTGCCGCAAAGCTCAGCACCAGCGGACCGCTATCACCGAACGGACGCAGGCGCATATCCACGCGATAGACAAATCCATCCACCGTTGGTTGATCGAGCACTTTGATCAGCCGCTGCCCCATGCGCGTGAAGAATTGCGCATTGTCGAGCTCGCGCCGTCCACCTTGGGTAACGCCGTTTTCCGGCCAGGCAAAAATCAGATCGATATCAGAAGAGAAGTTGAGTTCACAGCCGCCGAGTTTACCCATGCCAAGAATCAGCATCGGCTGAGCTTCACCGGCTTCATTACATGGCGTACCGAAGTCGCGGCTGCAATCCTGCCAAACCCAGTCGCGCGCGGCAGCGATGAGAATTTCCGCCAGCGTGCTGAGCTGCTGCAAACTTTGTTCGGTAGTGGCGTGTTGCATCGCCTGCATCCAGGCGATGCGCACCAGCATATGACGCCGGAACAAACGCAGTTCACGCATCAGGGAGGTTTCGTTATCAACCGCTTGCAGCGCGTCATTCAGCCAGCGGGCATAGTGCTGCCACTCATCTGGCGCAGGCGCTTGCTGTTGCAGATGCTGCCACCATTCGGGATGCTGCTGCAGGTTATCGAGGATAAAGTCACTAAAGGTCAGCGCGCCCGCCTGTTCTGGCGTGAACGCTGAGGGTGGCAAATTAAGTCGCTCTGCCACATTAGCCAACTGCGCCTGCATGAGCGCCGGTAACGGTAACAACATCTTCTCTCCCTGATTGGATTTTTCGTTAGCGTTTGATTCCGCTATTGAGCCAGAACGGCGTCGGTTTGATCGCCAGATTCACCA
This sequence comes from Pantoea sp. B9002, assembly GCF_013385945.1. Classification (NCBI taxonomy): domain Bacteria; kingdom Pseudomonadati; phylum Pseudomonadota; class Gammaproteobacteria; order Enterobacterales; family Erwiniaceae; genus Pantoea; species Pantoea sp. B9002. The sequence continues at coordinate 41,146 of NZ_JACAPA010000028.1, read as the reverse complement.
GCTGCATTAAGCCGTGATTCTGTTTGATCCGAATGGCGTGCTGTAACTCCAGCCAGCCTTCCAGCCAAACATTCACCTCTTCCGCCGGATATGCACCCGCCAGCAGGTTCACCGCCAGCAGTTGGCGATTCAGGCGCGTCGCTTTATCCTGAAACTCATTGAAGAGTTGAACGTCAACGAAGGTTTCACGGAGATCGGCTGAGATGCGGCTCAGCATAATATCGCTGAAGCGTTTGAACGAACCCTGCAACTTGCTTTTGCTTTTGTCGTCGAGCCAGCTTTGCCACTGCGACTCAACCAGCCAGTGAGTAAGCGCTAACTGAGCTTCAACGGAGGTCAACGAGAAGCAAGTGTCTTCTGCATTATTCTCTTCATCGGCCAGCAACTCTTCCTGACGGGTTAATTTCTGACGCAGATCGCTGCTGGCTTTGCGTGGCACCAACGCACCAAACAGTGAGAACGCCTGACGCAGCGTTTCCAGCGCATCAATCACCGCCGCTTTGGCATCTTTATTACCACGCAGCCACACTTCTTCGTGATATTGCCAATGATTCAGTGCCGCGGTCATTGCGTTGATCATGCCCTGCTCAACCGACGCTTTCGCGGCGATTTTCTGCAACGGCAGCGTACGGATGGGACGCGGTAAGTTACCCTGCGCCAACTGGTAGCCGCGCGCGGCTTTGCTCAGGCTGCCGAGACGCAGTCCGCCCAGCGCGATAAGCGCTTCGGCGAACTTCAACATGTCATCGCGTTGCCCACTTTTGAGCTCCAGCTCGACTTCATAAAGCGGTTCGCTGAATTCACCGGCAGCCACTTCGCCGCGGTCAAACGCCACTTCAATTTCGCTGTCGCCAAATTGCACCAGCCAGGCTTCGCGCTGGAAATGGGTGCTGAACAGCGGCTGCAGGCGCGATTGCAGTGCGGCGATATCGGTGTCCTGCGGCCAGATATCGGCTGGCAGGCGCGCAATATCGAGCTGCGGCTCAGTGAGATCAACATTGTATTCCGGACGCTGATGCAGGCCGCCAACGGTTTTACCGGCCGCTTTCAGCGTCATTTCATAGCGTTGGTCAACGCCACGAATACGCAGGCCCATGTCCCAACGACGCAGTTGGTTATCGTCGGTTTCATAATAGATATTGGTCAGCTCGCGCGCGGCGAAGTGCTGATGTGGCCACGCGGCAAGCTTTTCCGCCAGTTTTTCGGCGGCTTGCGGTGTAGCAATGAACTTTAATTCGATTTCGATGGTCATAATTTTTTATTCAATACGCTGCTGGCACTTACGAGTTTAATCTGGCGAAGAGTAATGCACCGGAAGCCCGCTGTCTCCGCTTTCTTGTGCTTTTACGACCCTTTTCGCACCGGATTGAGACCAGGATAGTTCTCATTCAGATTTTTGAGAAGCGTCTCCAGACTGTGCCGGTAATTTTACGCCATTAAGAAAAAACGACATCGAATGAAAAAAATCACACTTGCTGCCCTTTCTTTGCTGGCTTTCAGCGCCATCACGCCTGCTCATGCTGCTGACGAAAAGCGTTACATCTCCGATGAATTATCCACTTGGGTGCGCAGCGGTCCGGGCGATCAATATCGCCTGATCGGTAAGCTGAACGCCGGAGAGGAAGTGACCTTGCTGCAAACCAATAACGACTCTCAATATGGTCAGATTCGTGATGCAGAAGGCAAAACCAACTGGATTCCACTGTCGCAGCTGAGCGCCAGTCCTAGCCTGCGTACCCGCGTACCGCAGCTGGAGCAGCAGGTTAAAGACCTGACGGCCAAGCTGGCGAATATCGATAACAGCTGGAATCAGCGCACTTCTGAGATGCAGAACAAAGTCGCCAACAGCGACGGCACCATTGATGGCCTGAAAGCCGAGAATCAGAAGCTGAAAAATGAGCTGATTGTCGCGCAGAAGAAAGTCAGCGCCGCCAATGTGCAGCTGGATGACAAGCAGCGCACCATCATCATGCAGTGGTTTATGTATGGCGGCGGCGTGCTGGGCGTTGGTTTGCTGTTGGGTCTGTTGCTGCCGCATATGGTGCCGCGCCGCAAGAAAAACGATCGCTGGATGAACTAACGCGCCACGCAGATTTGTTCTTTTATTTAAGGGGATCGTAAGATGCCCTTTTTGGCGTGCCCGATATTTAGCCAAAGTATGCAACAATAAAGTAACAAGCGTGTTCAGCACGCAATTTTTGATCTGCCTCTGGAGTGGTTGAGTGAAGACGTTTCTGGTCGGTGGCGCAGTGCGCGATGCCTTACTGCGTTTGCCGGTAAAAGATAGAGATTGGGTTGTTGTAGGCGCGACGCCAGATGCGATGCTGGCGGAAGGTTATCAGCAGGTTGGCCGGGATTTTCCGGTTTTTTTGCATCCACGCAGCCGTGAAGAGTATGCGCTGGCGCGTACGGAACGCAAAAGCGGCAACGGTTACACCGGCTTTGTGACGCAGTTCGCGCCGGATGTCACGCTCGAGCAAGATCTGCAGCGCCGCGATCTCACCATCAATGCCATCGCCCAAAGCGACGGCGGCGAGCTGATTGATCCTTATGGCGGTCAGCGCGACCTGGCGAAACGCCAGCTGCGCCATGTGTCCGCCGCCTTTAACGAAGATCCGCTGCGTGTACTGCGGGTGGCGCGTTTCGCCGCCCGCTTTGCCCATCTTAATTTCCGGATTGCCGAAGAAACTCAGGCGCTGATGCGCGAAATGGCGTTCAGCGGCGAACTGGCGCATCTCACCGCAGAACGGGTGTGGAAAGAGACGGAAAAAGCGTTGCTGACGCGTAATCCTCAGGTCTATTTCCAGGTGCTGCGTGATTGCGGCGCGCTACAGGTGCTGTTCCCGGAAATCGATAACCTGTATGGCATTCCGGCCCCGATCAAATGGCATCCCGAGATTGATACCGGCATTCATGCGCTGATGACACTGGCGATGTCCGCCGCGCTCTCAGATCAGCTTGATGTGCGTTTCGCTACGCTGTTCCACGATGTCGGCAAAGCGCTGACGCCACCAGAAAAATGGCCGAGCCATCATGGTCATGGCCTCGCGGGCGTGCCGATTGTTGAAGCGCTGTGCCAGCGCCTGCGCGTGCCGAATCAGGTGCGTGATTTGGCGTTAGTGGTGACCGAATTCCATGACGTGGTGCACACCATTGAACGTCAGCCGGCTGACGCATTAATCGCGCTTTTTGATCGTATCGATGCCTGGCGCAAGCCCGATCGGGTGGAGAAGATGGCGCTGACCAGCGAAGCGGATGCGCGCGGGCGTGCGGGTCTGGAAAGCATGGCTTATCCGCAAGGCGACTATTTGCGTCAGGCGTTTGCGCTGGCGCAAGCGGTGCCAACCAAAGATGTCGTTGCTGCAGGTTTTAAAGGGGCGGAAGTGCGGGAAGAGTTGACGCGTCGACGTGTGGCGGTGCTGCAGGCGGAATTGATTAACGCGCGGCCAGTGTAACCAGCCGCGCGGGGCAACTTACATAAAGATGGCGTAAACCACGGCCGCAACAATGAAGCGGTAGATAGCGAAAGAGACGAACGAGATACGCTTGATCAGCTCAAGGAACACCTTGATCGCCAGCAGCGCCACGACGAAGGCCGTTACAAAACCGACGGCAAACATCGGGAAATCCTGCATCGTCAGGAAGCCGAGGCTCTTGTAGAGATCCAGTCCGGTTGCGCCAATCATCATTGGCACCGCCAGAATGAACGAGAACTCTGACGCCGCATAACGGCTCACGCCCATCAACATACCGCCAGAAATCGTCGCACCTGAGCGCGAGAAGCCCGGCCACAGCGCCAGACACTGGAAGCAGCCAATCATAAACGCCTGACGGTAGGTGATATCGTCAACGCCAACCGCTTTCGGCTGCTTCGGCTTGAAGTATTCCGCCACCAGCAGCAGCACACCGCCGACCACCAGCGCATACATCACGTTGATCGGGTTAAACAGCGTTTTGATTTGGTCGTGCAGCAGCAAACCAATCACCACCGCCGGCACCATTCCCAACAGAATATGAATCAGGGTTAATTTGCCGGTACCAACGCCTTCATGTTTGACCTCACCGAAGTGAATGCCAATCAAACCAAACAGGCGGCGCCAGAACATCACGACCACAGCCAGAATCGAACCGAGCTGAATCACTACTTCGAAGGTTTCAGCGGTCTGGCCTTCAAAACCCAACAGATGGCCAACAATAATCATGTGGCCCGTGGAAGAGACCGGCAGGAATTCCGTGAGGCCTTCTACAACCCCCAGGATTGCAGCTACCCAAAGCTGGTGAATGTCTGCCATCAAAATATTTCCTCTATCCGTTTTAAACAGTAAAAAGGCGGTCGCAAAGGGCTACCGCCTGAAATTATGCCTGCGTCACGCTGAAGGAAACCTTAAGAAATTCGGTAACTTCCTGCTGGTTAGCGCAACGGCCTCAAGTGAGACACACCATAATTTGGTTTGGTTTCATTGTGATGGCAATCACGGAAGATTTATTTCGGAATAGTCCCGCGCTCAATACGCACGCCAACGCTGGCCGCCTGGGCTACAGCGCCCGGTTTTCCTACCTTTATACGCACTCCGGGGGTTTTGAAACGATTCATCAACAGATCGGCGATTTCTTCTGCCACCCTTTCGACCAGGGCAAAACGCTGGCCTTGCAGATGATTAAGGATCACTTCGGTGACATCGGCGTAGCTCAGGCAATCATTCACATCGTCGCTGGCCGCGGCCTGACGGTTGTCCCACGCCATTTCGACATCGAGCACCAGCTTCTGCTGCATGCCCTGTTCCCAGTCGTAAACGCCAATAGTCGTGAACACGGTAAGCTGCTCGATAAATACGATATCCATGATGTCAGTCTCTGTTTTTGGCTAAGCCGGATACCACTTCCGGCGGATTATGCGTATTATCCACGCTTATCGAGAACAAAACGACCCAAAAGGAACGGTACGACGCTATGAGTGCTATCGCGCTTGGTATGATTATTTTCGCGTATCTTTGCGGCTCGATTTCCAGTGCGATACTGGTCTGTAAACTGGCTGGTTTACCCGATCCGCGCTCGCAAGGCTCAGGCAATCCTGGCGCGACCAACGTTTTGCGCATTGGTGGCAAAGCCGCCGCTGCGGCGGTGCTGATCTTCGATGTGGCAAAAGGCATGCTGCCGGTGTGGATCGCTTATCTGCTGCACGTTGCTCCGCTCTATCTTGGCCTCACGGCGATTGCTGCCTGTCTGGGTCACATCTATCCGGTGTTCTTTCGTTTTCGCGGCGGTAAAGGCGTGGCGACCGCCTTTGGTGCGATTGCGCCGATTGGCTGGGATTTGACGGGATTGATGACCGGCACCTGGCTGCTGACGGTGCTGCTGAGCGGGTATTCGTCACTTGGCGCGATTGTCAGCGCGCTGATCGCACCGTTTTACGTATGGTGGTTCAAACCGCAATTCACTTTCCCCGTTTCGATGCTCTCGTGCCTGATTCTGTTGCGGCACCACGACAACATCCAGCGCCTGTGGCGCGGCCAGGAAAATAAGATCTGGAAGCGGAAAAAGAAGAAATAAAAAAACCGGCGCGAGGCCGGTTTTTTGTTTTAGATGGCGGGCAATTCTGCCAGCGGCCAGCGTGGCCGCACGCTGACGCCGAGTCCACCGCTGGTGCCGCCTTTAAGACGCACCATGCCAGCGTAAGCAATCATCGCGCCGTTATCGGTGCAAAACTCAGGGCGCGCATAAAACACTTCGCCGCCACGCTTTTGCATCATCTCGGCCATACGCTCACGCAGCGTGCGGTTCGCGCTGACGCCACCCGCAATCACCAAACGCTTGAAGCCGGTTTGCTCAAGCGCGCGTTTGCACTTAATCATTAAGGTATCAACCACCGCATCTTCAAACGCGCGGGCGATATCCGCGCGGGCTTGCTCGTCGCCCTGATGCTCGCGAATGGTGTTCGCCGCAAAGGTTTTCAGGCCGGAGAAGCTGAAATCCAATCCCGGACGATCGGTCATTGGCCGTGGGAAGCGGAAGCGGTTTGGCGTGCCCTGCTGCGCCATACGCGACAGCATCGGTCCGCCGGGATAATCCAGCCCCAGCAGCTTGGCGGTTTTATCGAACGCTTCGCCTGCCGCATCGTCAATCGATTCGCCCAGTAAGGTGTATTCACCGATACCGGTCACGCTGATCAATTGTGTATGACCGCCGGAAACCAGCAGCGCGACAAACGGAAACTCTGGCGGATTCTCTTCCAGCATCGGCGCAAGAAGATGCCCTTCCATATGATGCACCGGCACCGCCGGCACCTTCCAGGCGAACGCCAACGCACGGCCAATGGTGGCGCCAACCAGCAGTGCGCCCACCAATCCGGGCCCGGCGGTGTAAGCAACGCCATCAATCTGTTGTGGCTCAAGGCCCGCTTCTTTCAGTGCCGCCTGAATCAGCGGCACGGTTTTACGTACGTGGTCACGCGATGCCAGTTCCGGCACCACACCGCCGTAATCGGCATGCAGTTTGACCTGGCTATATAGTTGATTTGCCAGCAGACCGGACGCATCGTCGTAAATCGCGATGCCGGTTTCATCGCAGGACGTTTCAATACCCAGAACTCGCATAGCTTTTATCACCCTCTTCGTGCGGCGCGCAGTGTAACACAGGCAATTCTCACGCCAGAGAGTTTGCCCCTGAAAAAGTGTTTTTCTGTCGCACAAAGAGTGCGCTATACTCCACGGCCTGAAAAAACCGGCAGCCGCGATGGCATATGCCCCTGTTGGTTCTAAATTATACATGGTGCTTTACAAGTCGGCCGCGGCTGGAGTAAAATGCTGCACCATTTTGAAATGTGCTGGCGCCGCAGCCAGCAGCAAAAACCGAATTTTATCGAGGTAAGAGTTACATGCCGGTAATTAAAGTACGTGAAAACGAGCCGTTCGACGTAGCACTGCGTCGCTTCAAGCGTTCATGCGAGAAAGCAGGTGTTTTGGCAGAAGTTCGTAGCCGTGAGTTCTACGAGAAGCCTACCACTGAGCGTAAGCGCGCTAAAGCATCTGCAGTTAAGCGTCATGCCAAGAAACTGGCTCGCGAAAACGCACGCCGCACTCGTCTGTACTAATTTCTTGCGGAAGCTTGCTTCCGCCGCGTGATAAACGCAGACAGAGTCAAGTAAAAGGCCGTGCTTTCCGAAAGGAAGCGCGGCTTGTTGTCGTTTATGAGCTGAAAAATCGGGGCTTATGGCTGGACGAATTCCACGCATATTTATCAACGACTTACTTGCCCGCACGGACATCGTGGATATTATCGATGCCCGCGTTAAGCTGAAAAAGCAGGGTAAGAACTATCACGCGTGCTGTCCTTTTCATAACGAGAAAACCCCCTCTTTCACCGTAAGCGGTGAGAAGCAGTTTTATTACTGCTTCGGCTGTGGCGCCAAAGGCAACGCCATCGACTTCCTGATGAATCACGATCGTCTGGAATTTGTTGAGAGCGTTGAGGAGCTGGCCACGCTTCATGGCTTAGAAGTGCCATATGAAGCGGGCAATGGTCCTAGCCAGATGGAGCGCCATCAACGTCAAAGTCTTTATCAGTTGCTGGATGGCCTGAACGGCTTCTATCAACAGAGCCTGCGTAATCCACAAGCGCAATCTGCACAGAACTATCTCGCCACGCGCGGTCTTAGTCAGGAAGTGATCGATCACTTCGCTATCGGCTATGCGCCTGCGGGTTGGGATAATGCACTGAAACGCTTTGGGCAGCAGAAAGACGATCGCGAATCACTGATGGAAGCGGGCATGTTGGTCAGCAATGACTCAGGCCGCACCTACGATCGCTTCCGCGATCGTGTGATGTTCCCTATTCGCGATAAGCGTGGCCGCGTGATTGGTTTTGGTGGCCGCGTGCTGGGCAACGATACGCCGAAGTATCTGAACTCGCCGGAAACACCGATTTTCCATAAAGGCCGCCAGTTATACGGACTTTATGAAGCGCAGAAAAATCATCCGCAACCCACGCGTTTGCTGGTTGTCGAAGGTTATATGGACGTGGTGGCGCTGGCGCAATTTGGCATCGATTATGCCGTTGCGTCGCTGGGCACCTCGACCACCGCTGAACACGTTCAGCTGCTTTATCGCTCAACGGATACCGTGATTTGCTGTTACGACGGCGACCGCGCCGGACGTGAAGCAGCATGGCGTACGCTCGAAACTGCATTGCCTTACATGAATGATGGTCGTCAGCTACGCTTTATGTTTTTGCCCGATGGCGAGGATCCGGACACGCTGGTACGCAAAGAGGGCAAAGAAGCCTTTGAAGCGCGGATGGAGCAGGCTACACCGCTCTCCACGTTTTTGTTCGACAGCCTGATGCCGCAAGTGGATTTGAGTACTCGCGATGGCAAGACAAAGCTGGCGACACTGGCATTACCGCTGATCAGTCAGATTCCCGGTGAAACGCTGCGCATTTATATGCGTCAAACATTGGGTAATAAACTCGGGATTCTTGACGATAACCAGTTAGACAAGCTGATGCCGAAGCTGGCAGAAAGCGGAGTGCTGCCAACTGCCCCACCGTTGAAGCGCACCACCATGCGCGTGTTGATCGCGTTATTAGTGCAGAATCCGCAATTTGCCTCCATCGTGCCTACACTGGATGGACTGGAGCAGTCAAAAATGGCGGGTTTACCGCTATTTGTGGAGTTAGTCAGCCGTTGTACAGAGAATCCTGGCCTGACCACCGGACAGCTACTAGAGTTATATCGCGGAACAAATTTTAGCCAGCCCCTTGAAACACTGGCCACCTGGAACCACATGATAGTGGATGAAGAGGCGGAAGAAGTGTTCCAGGATTCACTGGCGAGCATTTACGATTCCGCGCTCGAACAGCGCCTTGAAGCGCTGATCGCACGCGAGCGAACTGAAGGCCTAAGCGCCATCGAACGCCGCGAATTCTGGGCTCTAAGCCAGGCATTAGCGAAAAAATAAGATTTTAACGGGGTCAGAACTGCAAGTACGTTAAAAACGGCATTCTGGCTCAGTGATTTCCGGATTGATAGACGCGATAAGCGAAGCCGGAAACATGACTATATTAGGGCCGTAGGCGTCGAAGCCAGCCTCGAAAGAACACAAGCGGCTTAAGTGCCGATTATATGAGGGCAAAGGCCCTGGCCGCGATGTAGGCAGCGGCAAAAACACAACGCCTTCACTGTTATAGTTGGCTCGCGCCGACCGACACCAATCTAATTAACAGAAGTGTGGATACCGTCTTATGGAGCAAAACCCGCAGTCACAGCTTAAGCTACTTGTCACCCGTGGTAAGGAGCAAGGCTATTTGACCTATGCTGAGGTCAATGACCATCTGCCGGAAGATATCGTCGACTCCGATCAGATCGAAGACATCATCCAGATGATTAATGACATGGGTATTCAGGTTGTTGAAGAAGCGCCTGATGCTGATGATCTGATACTGAATGAAAACAGCTCCGATACTGACGAAGATGCCGCAGAAGCCGCCGCTCAGGTTTTATCCAGTGTTGAATCTGAAATTGGCCGTACCACCGACCCGGTGCGCATGTACATGCGCGAAATGGGTACCGTTGAACTGCTGACGCGCGAAGGCGAAATTGACATCGCTAAGCGCATCGAAGACGGTATCAACCAGGTCCAATGCTCTGTAGCCGAATATCCGGAAGCGATCACCTATCTGCTCGATCAGTACGATCGTGTAGAAGCGGGCGACTATCGCCTGTCTGACTTGATCATCGGCTTCATCGATCCTAACGCGGAAGAAGATATCGCGCCGACCGCCACGCATGTGGGTTCTGAGTTATCTCAGGAAGATCGTAATGACGATGAAGAAGAAGATGAAGAGGATGATGACAGCTCTGACGACGATAATTCTATCGATCCAGAACTGGCTCGCGAGAAGTTTGGCGACCTGCGTACGCAGTATGAAACCACGCGTACCGTCATCAAAGCTAAAGGCCGCAGCCATGCTGACGCCGTAGCCGAAATCCAGAATCTCTCTGAAGTGTTCAAGCAGTTCCGCCTGGTACCGAAGCAGTTCGATTACCTGGTAAACAATATGCGTGAAATGATGGAGCGCGTGCGTACGCAAGAGCGCCTGATCATGAAGCTGTGTATTGAACTGTGCAAAATGCCGAAGAAAAACTTCATCACGCTGTTTACCGGCAACGAAACCAACCCAAGCTGGTTCAAAGCCGCGCTGGCAATGAACAAGCCATGGTCTGAGAAGCTGCTGGAAGTTGAAGATGATGTAAATCGTTCGCTGTACAAACTGCAGCAGATCGAAGAAGAAACCGGCTTGACCATCGAGCAGGTGAAGGACATCAACCGTCGCATGTCTATCGGCGAAGCGAAAGCGCGTCGTGCGAAGAAAGAGATGGTTGAAGCAAACTTACGTCTGGTTATCTCTATCGCCAAGAAATACACCAACCGTGGTCTGCAGTTCCTCGATCTGATTCAGGAAGGCAACATCGGTCTGATGAAAGCCGTTGATAAGTTTGAATACCGCCGTGGTTATAAGTTCTCAACTTACGCCACATGGTGGATTCGTCAGGCTATCACCCGCTCTATCGCTGACCAGGCGCGCACCATCCGTATTCCGGTGCATATGATTGAGACCATCAACAAACTCAACCGTATTTCGCGTCAGATGCTGCAGGAGATGGGTCGCGAACCGACGCCGGAAGAGCTGGCTGAACGTATGCTGATGCCTGAAGATAAGATCCGCAAAGTGCTGAAAATCGCTAAAGAGCCGATCTCTATGGAGACGCCGATTGGTGATGATGAAGATTCGCATCTGGGCGATTTTATCGAAGACACCACGCTGGAGCTGCCGCTGGATTCCGCAACCTCGGAAAGCCTGCGCTCAGCGACCCACGACGTGTTGGCTGGCCTGACCGCGCGTGAAGCGAAAGTGCTGCGTATGCGTTTCGGTATCGACATGAACACCGACCACACGCTGGAAGAGGTTGGCAAACAGTTTGATGTAACGCGTGAGCGTATTCGTCAGATCGAAGCCAAGGCGCTGCGTAAACTGCGTCACCCAAGCCGCTCAGAAGTACTGCGTAGCTTCCTCGACGATTAATCGTTGTCGAGATGAAAAAACCCCGGCTTGCCGGGGTTTTTTATTGCCTGAAGAGTCGCTCTATCACGCGTTGCGCTGCAGCCAATCATGCAGTTGGCGATAGGATGCCGCCATCTCTTCCAGCGTGGCACGATTTAACCCGCTCGGATTAGGCAGCACCCACAAACGCGTTTCACCCAGCGTTTGCGGCTGCTCGCCCCACTCAACTTTGCGCTGACGAAACGCTTTCTGAAAAGCATCCTTGCCCAACACCGCCAGTGCGCGCGGCTGATAGTGCAGAATCTTTTGCTGCAAGCGTGAACCACCGTCGCGTAATTCATCGCCGTCCAACTCGTTAGCCTGCACCGTCGGACGCTCCACCAGCATCGTGATGCCACAGCCGGTTTCCAGCAGCCGCTGCTCCTGCTCAGGCTTGAGTAACTCGCGCGTAAAGCCGGCCTGATAAATCACTTTCCAGAAACGATTGCCGGGATGCGCGAAGTGAAATCCGGTGTGCGCCGACGACTTGCCCGGATTGATGCCACAAAACAGCACCTGTAAATCAGGCGCAATGATGTCGCGGATATCGTGCTCGCTCATGCCATCTCCAGTCCGGCGCGTTGTTTTACCGACCGACGACTGCTCGCTAGCATGGTGCGTGCTTCCTCATCGTCCGGACAAGCGCGTGCCATTGCCACCGCGCCAACCATCTCAGCCAATATGGTGGTCGCCGCGTCATCCGCATGCGGATGATTAAGTTCGCGTAGCGTCAATACTAAACGCTGCCGCATCGCTTCACGCCGCTGAGAAAACAGCGTGCGTGCCTCAACCGGCAAATGCGCCATCTCACTCACCAGCGCAGGCAGCGGACAGCCTTCACCCGGCGTATTGCAATGCTGCTCAGATAAATAGCTATCAATCAATTGATTAAGTCGTTCAGCGGGATCGTTAATTGAGGTGATATCCGCAAAGCGTCGCGCCGAATCGGCAAACATCTCAGCGATCACCGCTTGCACCAGATCTTCGCGCGAGGCGAAGTGGGCATAAAAGCCGCCGTGCGTTAATCCCACGCGCTTCATCAGCGCCGCGACGCCAATGCTTTCAGTACCGTTCTCGCGCATCACCACAGAGGCTTCATCCAGAATGCGCTGTCGTGTACGCGCTTTATGGCTCAGCTTTTCCATCTTCATTGACTCCGACATCGTTGATAGCAATCAGTGTAATTATTACAACCATCATATTCTAGCTTGACGATAAATATTATGATCGTCATATTTAACCTCGTAAATATGATAACCATCATTTAGAGGAACACACCATGTCACAACAACTGGCTTTGATCACCGGCGCATCAAGCGGAATTGGCGCGACCTATGCAAAACAGCTGGCAGCACGCGGCACAAACCTGATTCTGGTGGCGCGCGATGCAGCCAGGCTCAATCTGTTGGCGCAATCTCTGCGTGAAGCGCATGACGTTGAAGTCAGCGTGTTAGCGGCCGACCTCACCAACCACGATGATTTGCAAAGAGTCGATCGCGAAATCCAGCAAAATAAAGCGATTACTCAGCTGGTAAACAATGCGGGCATGACTGTTGAAGGTGAATTCATCGACGGTGACATCGCAAAAATTCAAAAGATGCTGACGTTAAATATCGTGGCGCTTACGCAGTTGGCGCACACTGCTGCTCAGGCATTTCGTGCACGTCGCAATGGCACGATTGTGAATATTGCTTCCGTGCTAGCGCTGGTAAACGAATCGGCCAATGGCGCCTACAACGCCAGCAAAGCGTATGTGCTTTCACTGACTCGTAATCTTCATCGTGAATTAGCCGAAAGCGGTGTGCGTATGCAAGCAGTGTTGCCGGGCTTAACGCGTACCGAAATCTTCGAGCGCGCAGGAAAATCCATCAACGACCTTCCCGCTGAGATGCTGATGGAAGTGGATGATTTAGTCTCGGCAGCGCTACGTGGACTTGATGCCGGCGAGCTGGTGACCATCCCATCCGTTGAAGATGTGCAGCTTTGGCAGAGCTACGAAGAGGCACGCATCGCCATATTGCCCTTCATCTCGCTCAACAAGCCCGCATCGCGTTATTTGTAGCATCGGCAAATTTTCGAATGAGCCTGGTCTCAAAAACCAATGATGATTGGGCGCTTAATAAGCGATGAAGTGTGGGATGAGAGATTTTTCTTTTTGAGATCAAAGAGTCAGCTATTGATGTAATTTTCACCATCCAAATGGCGAACTCTGGATCACCCTAACAAGATACTCTATAATCCCCGCTCCGCTGGCCCCTTAGCTCAGTGGTTAGAGCAGGCGACTCATAATCGCTTGGTCGCTGGTTCAAACCCAGCAGGGGCCACCAATAATATCAAAGGCTTGCATTAATAATGCGAGCCTTTATTTTTTCTGGGGGTTCCATGGGGGTGCCAGCCAAATTTTATTGAACCCGGGCTTCAGATATTTAGTTCTACCGAAAACGCTACTCTCTTACTGATGTGACCAACTGATGGTAACTGGCGATAAGCTGACTTAAGTGCGTTTCCGCTTCTGTTAACTGATGCTGTGGAGCTTCGCCATTTGATTGTTGCAACACGCGCAATTCCTCTTCAAGTGGCACAGTTTCGTTGAACGCCTGCCTCATGTTGTAAACCGCCGTTTTAAGTTCGCTTACCGTTAGGTATTTTCCTCGCTTCTCATCCAAGCCATTCAGGCGTTGCGACAGCGTATTAAGTTGCTCCATGCCCTGCTGCCATCCCTGCATTTTCTCCGCAGGCATCGCTGTGGCTTTAAGCTGCCTGTTCCAGCGTGCGCTCATCGTTTTGACCGCATCCGAATCCGGCGATAACTGATTGGCCTGCATCACCAGCGCATTACCGTGCTGCAGATTCCAGTCCGGCGGTGCGCCCTGCAGCCAGTTCAGTTGCTGCTGCGTTTGCTCAAGCCATGCACTGTCGTTCAGCCATTCAGGTGGGTTAGCCTGCAGTTCAGCGACCATTTCCGGCGCCAGCGGCGCAGGGAGCGGTGATACCGACGCCAGTAATTCCTGCTGCAACCGTGATTCCTGCTCAGCATGTTGTTCAACGAAGTAACAAGCGGCGACGATGAGTGAGACACTCAGCAGCGTTGCGCCTACACCACTCATAAAAGCCCGGCGGCGAAGCCGTCCCATATCTGGCGCAGGTGCGCCCGGCGCGGGTACGTACACCCAACCGCTGACCTCCGCATCAGCGAGCGCAATGGCAGGCTTTGCAACCTGAATCTCTTCAGACAGAACGGCCATGGCTTCAGATGGCAACGCATCGCAGCGCTCTAGCATCACAACTGCGCTGCGAATGCGATCCAGCAGTGGATCGATCTGGCTGAGCTGACGCAGTTCCAGTCGCTGCAAATGATCGCCCATTTCGCTTAGCAAACGCGCCGCCTGACTGAGTGCCGTAAGATCGGCTTCGCTCAACGTTTGAGTGCGCAAAAACTGCTGCAAGCGACGGCTTAATCCCGCCAGCAGTTCTATACGCGTATGTGCTGGCTGCGGCCATAGCGTCGGCCATTCGCGGATTAACAAGGCTGTTAATAGCGTCAAGCCTTCTGCCATCCCCGCCGTGCCAGCGGAATGAGCACGAGAAAGCGTGTACCAAATGGCGCTCTGGAGTTCGACGCCGTTTTGTTCAAACAGCGTCAGACAGAGCGCAGAGACGTGCGGCCAATCGACATCCGGACGCGCCGGATGCGTGAGTTTCTGCATTTCCTTGCGTAGCGAGACATACTCCGCGAACGCGCGCGGATCGCCGCCAGTTTTGACAAAACGGGGTTGAGAGGAAGTCATTGCTGTGTTCCGAAAAGCCTTAATCAGGCGAAAAAGAAAGTTATTCAGATGGTAAGTTCGCGCCCAGTTTTACTATCAAGACAACGTTTGGTTGTCGGCTCCCAGTAGGCGTAAACATTTTGGCTGTTGACGCAACGTTGCATCCGCTCCTGTGGATTATCCACTGCGCGCTGCAGCACTTTATTTTCAGGTTTTTGTGTAGTTATCGAAGGTCGAGGAGTTGTGCGCGATGGTTTTTTGTTAGCGGGGTTCTTTTCAGGGCTTCTCGCCGGCGCAGCTGGTTCGCTTGCGAAGTAGTCAGCAGATTTTCTTTTTGCGCCATGGCAGTGATAGCCGCCATTTTTACGATCGTTATGACAGCCTTCGGAATTAGTTCTGCCTGGATGCGCGCTGGTATCATTTACGGCACCTGCACTGATTAAAACCAGCACTCCAAATAACAGTGATTTCTTCATTTACGACTCCATTCGTTCGCCTTAAACAGAAGCTTTTGCATCCAGATACTGTTGCTGTTTCATATGACGAATTAGCACCCGCCCCTCCGGCATAAATGCCGTGCCGTAGCGTACCAGCCCTACATCCTTTAACTCGGCATCAATCGCATAGCGCAGTTCACCGGGCTGCGTCTGCTCCAGCATCACCACATCAATGCGCTTCAGGCGCGGTTCATATTTCAGCAGCACACCAGAGAGCGTGTGCATCAACTGATGGGCGGTGCCGGGCATGCCCTGCAGGATGCGCGTCATATCCGGCAGGCCGTAATCCGGCAGGTGCGCCAGCGAACCGGCGCGGCTATTAAGAATGCGCAGCATGTTATCCAGCACCGACAAAATCACCTGGTTCTCTTCGCTAACACGTTCCAGCTCCAGATCACCTTCAAAATTGCCGTACAGGATATCGTAAAGTGAAGGTGTCATAATTAATCCTTCTTCACGGCCAGCAACGTCAACGTGCCGTCGCCCAGCTCAATAATGCGTGCCTTGTCCGGATCGAGGTCGTCGCGCGTCAGCACCAGCCGCCATTTCTCATTCTGCTGGTCCGGTGACAGGAACATGCCCGCCACCGCGACAAACTGCGCATTCTCTTCCATGGGTACGTCGATGCTCACTGATTCGCCGGGACGCACGCTCACCGAGTTCTCCGCTACTAAATCGGCCTTCAGCGCCTGACTGTCGGCGGCCAGCAACGACGGATAATCTGAGCTATCAAACGCCTTGCGGTCTTTCAGTTGCCAGACGCGAACCACAGTGGTCAGCGCCGCGCCCTGCGCGTTGCGGTTAACACCTTCACGCGCGACAAAGTCGAGGTGCAGCGTTTTAATCTGTTTGTAGAAAATGGCTTTGGTCATCGAAACAGTGCCATCCGACACTTTCTGCGTCAGCCCACAGCCGCTGACGGCCAGCGCGAATAGTATAAGGAGCAGGGTTTTACCAGCGGTAATCGCCTTCTTCATCGGTCTCAATCCTTGATGTGTTGACCCGGACGCGCTCATAGCGACCGAGCTGAATAGTAATAACGTTGTTTTTTATAGCTGGTGATGCGCTCAACTGCGGCAGCACAGCGGTGCGCCCCAATTGCACGGCATCGGGACGGCGGCAATTCAGTTGGGCATCCGGCAGGAACTGGCGCTCCACGCATAGCTCCAGCCGGGCATCGAGCTTCGCCCCGAAGTAAACGTGCAGCATCGCCATAAAATCACCGTGCAGTTGTCCGCCCGGCAGCCAGCCGCTAACTTCATCGCGATTGTCGGTAAACAGCCGAATCAGCACCTGGCCGTTCACATCGGTGGCATGCGTCCCCATCACTGGGCGATTTTTCATGCTTACCGGCTGTCGTGCGCTCATCGCCAGTACGTTACGCTGCTCAATGCGTCGCGGCTCCCAGGGTTTTACCTCCGCACGCGTATCCGGCGCCAGCAAGGTGACCAGAGAACTCACGCCCTCACCGGTACGCCCCGGCAGCAACATCACCGGCAGCAGTGCCAGGAATCGCGACACCGGCGTGGCGACGTTTTCGGCGCAGCCTTTAATGCCGAGTCCGGCCAGCCCCAGCAGATATTGCGAGGTATTATCACGGCCACCTTCCGCGAAGGTTGCCGGATAGGAATACTTGCGCCAGATGCGGTAGAACTGCGTGGTCAGACGATGGTTGAAGATGTCGAGGAAATCCTGCATCGCCTCATGGCCATCGCGGCGCTGGGCGATGTCATCGATATAACGCGTTGGCAGCGGTGATTCGGTGCCGTACAACCCCATAAAGTTGACGCGCACCGTCGGCGGCAAACCAGGACGTGCGGGGTTTTCATAGCTGCGGATTTCGCCCGCCGGGAAGCCCATGCCCGGATGCGGACGGAAGCGCACCGGCTCATGGCGCACCTGCCAACCGCTGCCGGGCACCGGTGCATCGGGGTCGCTCTGCTCAAGCAGCTGGCAGAAGCGGTAAAAGTTCATGTACGGCAGCCGGTCACCCAGCTGCGCAATTAGCCGGGCAGGCGCTGGCTGTGATTCTCTTTCCACCGGATGCATTTTCCTTCTGGCCGGATGATAAGGGAGAGCTGGATGAACTGGTTCATGTCGGCGTACAGCGACAGGAAGCGGTTGAGCATCTCGCCAAACAAGTTGATGTCGCCGTCACCGGTGAAACCGTTGCTGTCCAGGGTGATTTCCACCTCCAGTCCACGCAGCAGATAACCGTTTTCGAAGCGCTGAAGACGGTGATGCTGCACGTCAAGAATGGCGTCGAGCCTGCGGTTACACAGCTCGTCATCCTGCCAGTTGTAGAGCGCCAGCGTGCCGCGTAGCACTTCTGCACTGCTCATCATATTGATGAAGCCAGAGCCGAGATGGCTCAGCACGCGCCAGTGAAAGCGATCTTCTGCCGGTGGATAAGCGGGCAGCGTTGGACGACACAGGTTGCGCACCGTTACCGGCGTCTGTAATACCTGTTCGCAGCGATCCAGCAGCGTGCTCTGCAGCGCCCGGCGCGGTAGCTGACCGTTAGTGCCGGTGATGCGTAACGACAGCGTATCTTTGGCCAGCTCCTGCCCCGCTTCCCATTGCTGGCCGCCGAGAATGAGCCAGGTATCGTGTAGCCCGCTAACTCCTTTGCGCACACGAGTATGGAAATAGCGTTCAGGTGCCTGACGACGCATCATGCCGCCCTTGTGGCGGAAACTGGAGAACGGCACGTAATCCGCGCTGCCGCCAATGCCCGAACCGTTAACCGCATCCACCGAGTAGATTTCAGTATGACCGTCCTGGAGTCGCTTCGGACGAAGCAGGTATTCGCTCTCCAGCCCGCTGACCGTCAGCGGATCTGCCTCCAGCGTGAACAGGTTGATAACCGGCACACAGTGCAGCCGCAGCGACTCATCCGTCACCGGCAGATCGCTCTGCCACTGCGCGCTGAACACTACATCAATATCGAAATACGCAAGGCCCGGCGGCAGCGTAATGTTCTCCAGCCCGTTAAGATGTACGAAGCGGAATTTCTCCGGGAAGGTGAAGTATTCCAGCAGCAACTGATAGCCACTGAAGGCACTATCACCTTTCGGCCACAGCCGATCATCGTCGCCAAATCCGCCGGGACTGAACCAGCCGTCGAGCCTCACTCGCTCTTCCTGACCAGCAAGGCGAATGTACAACGCCGCCTGGCGACGCGTCAGCATCTGGTGCAGCGCATTACCAACCGGCACGTCTTCGCCCAGCCAGAAGCGCAGGCAGCTCAGGTCGGTCTGATTCCAGTCGGCCTGACCGCTGCCGTTAATACGGATGCGCAGCAGTGAACGCCCGTCCGGCTCGGTTGCCATTGTCACGCCGGCTACTTCCAGCGGATTCAGCGTCAGCGCCTGCGTTGTGCGATAGCGGCATACGGTATTTTTCGGGCCAACCGGACGCGAATAGACTTCCAGTCCGGCTGGCGCCACCTCCGCCATTTTCATTTTTGGCAGGTCTGGTTTCAGCGCCACCACCGACAGTGACGGAATGGTGCGCAGGTAGTGTGGCCATAGCATGCTGACCAGCCCTTCAGTCAGCTCCGGCAGGTCGTCATCAATTTTCTGACGCAGGCGACCGACCGAAAAGGCAAAGCCCTCCAGCAGACGTTCAACAAACGGGTCCGGCGCGCCAGCCCGGTCAAGATTAAGCATCGCGGCGCGGTCAGGATGCGTGGCGGCGAATTCCTTCGCGGCATCACGCAGGTAGCGCATTTCGGTGTCGTAATAGCGCAGGGTGAGATCTTTCATTACGTAGCTCTGATTTTATTTTTATTGCGTTAATGTGGAAGCGGTGATGGTCTTACTGAAGGTTTGCAGCACAGATATGTCAGGTAAAAAATAACGCTCAAATTCAATACGAGGCTTGCCCAAATTGATATAGGGAGTGCGACATCCCATGAGTAAAGATTTGCAATACTGTTGACCAGAACACCAAGGAATACTGGAATAATAAAAATATTGCTCAGTAGTAGGCCACTAAACCACCAGCCACTCCTTCCGATATCATGCATTCTTCTTACGCCCAAAGACATAACAGGGATGATAAGGATGCTTATAAATAAAAGTTGAAGAGAAAAGCCCATCGAAAGGAACAATAAGACGTCAACTATTCCACTTCCATTCAGCTTCAGCATTCCAGTTATTGCAGAGTATAAATTAAAAAACATTAAATTAACCAGAATGAAAACCCAGAACTCTTTCCGACTCGCATGTCCTTTATAATCAAAGGTGTTGCGCCAGCCAGAAATGTAAAATTGAATAATGATTTTGAACATCTCAAACCTCACTTATTGACATAATGCATAATTATTTACACCTATAATCATTGCATCGCAGAAATTAAATAAAGAGGACTGAGAATGACATCACCTATCAAAGTAACAGGTGTCATTGCAAGGTTGAAGGCCAACTTTCCAGCATCAATATTACTGGACAAATAATCAGAGTAAAAACGGACTTGATAACTATCATTAAGAGATGAAGCATCCGGGAATGAATTTCCTAAGCGCTGTCTGTTTATGATAATTCCTTCGATACTGACCAGTCGCTGATAGTAACCCTTAGTAGCTCTAAAGCCATTGCTTTCCAGCAATGTTTTTTGCGATGCCGTTAATTCATCCACAGACTGTCTGGTCATGACATTCATTACTTGCTTAAAGGCAGCATTAACATTTTTATCATAATAGCTATTCACGCCGATATTTATGTGTTTGTCATGATCATTCATTTTCAATGGGATATTTTTGATGATCGCATCTAAGGCGAGCAACTCCTTACCATTAACCGTCACAAAGTAAATATTTTTCTCACCCACAAATCCAACACCATTTTCTGGAAGTCTGATGAAGTCTTTTTCATCTCCTCCCCCACTTACTGTCAGGCTGATGTTGTTATATTTAAATATGCCATTAACCCTGTCTGCGATTTTTATTTCGCGGTTATATCCCTTTGATTGATAGTCATTTAGAGTCCATAAAAGCTGAGTGCAACCGGTTAATAAACACATCATAATCGGAGCGAGTATACGAAATGAAAACATTACAATATCCTTTTGAATTGTTAACCCAATAACACAACAGCACGCGCCGCATCGATATTCACCAACCCGGCCAGCAGTTGTTCCATTTCCGGCTGCACTCGCGCTTTATCCGCTTCACTACGCCCGGCGCGAGTGCGTAGGAGTTTTAACCGCCTCGATTTCACTTCAAACAGCAGCGACGGTTCCCACTGGGCAAGCGTCATGTCATCTGCGCTGTTATCCAGTGCGCCCAGCAGGTGCAGCGCCATTTCCTGACGACCAAACTGCTCGGCGACGCGCGCCATCAGCAGGCGCAGCAGCCACTGCTGTCGAGGTGAAGCTGTTCCCGGTCGCTGCTGCAGCCAGTTCAGCGCAGTTTCAATACCTTCGCGATCGGCCAGCTCTACGGCTTCGCTTTCCAGTTGCAGGATGTCATCCTCATTGCGGGCACCGGCAGAAGCTGATGTCCCTTCGCCCCAATCGGGTTCGGTGTTCATCACCTGCTGCTGTATCCAGCCGAGCGTCACCTCATCGGCAAACGGCGTACCGTCGCTGAACGCCAGCGTTTCCAGGCCGCTCAGACGCGACAACAGTCCTTTGAGGTCGTCCTGCACGATGGCGGCAAGCGTGGTATTGCCGGCGCGCGTCAGCGCCTGATGGATGTACCACTGCAGGTCAAGCCAGAAGTGGTTACCACCACGCGAAAACAGGCTGTCGGCCTGCTCGGTGAGCTCCTGCCAGCTCTGCTGTAGCCAAAGACGTTTAAGCTGCGCGCGCTGGTCGGCCTTAGGCGGTTCGATACGGCTTTTACCATCGCCGGAAAGCGGCGGCAGTTGCAGCAGCGTGTCGTGGCGCAGGGATTTCATCAGACGGTGCGCAGCAAGCCAGCCACCAGGTTGATCGCGCAGGTATTTCGACAGCGTGCGCGCCTGATCCAGCAACTCACGCCCGGAGGCAATCGCCACCATCTGTGGCGCAGCCGGACCGATGGTTTGATGCTTATCCCCTTCACCCGCTGCCTGCGGCACCACCGCATCGGGACCACCCGCTTTGAGCAGACGATTTTCCAGTGCTGCATACAGACTGCCCAGACCGGCACCGCCATGCTCCAGGCTCGCGTCTTCAATCAGCAACAGTGCGCCTGCGGTACGCAACGCATCCTGCGTGGTGACTTCAGGATAGAGTGAAAGCGTGTCGAGCATGCGCGAACCAGCGGGCCAGCGCAGCGCCGCCTCACGGCTGCGCGCGCGTTGCGGATGCAGGCTGCTGCCAAACTGCGTCAGCAGTCCGGCCATCAGCGACAGGCCATCTGCCAGCCCGGCTTCGCCATCAAGCTGCAGGCGAGCCCAGCTGTACCAGGCTGCCACGCGGATATCTTTGGTAATGGTTGTGAGCAGATTCTCTGCCAGCTCGCAAATAAGCGTGGTGTCCGCCCCGGAAAGGCGGTTCACCTCCTCCTGCATCTGCTGAAAACCGTCGTGATAGGTCGGGTCTTCACCGGCGGGATTGTCGTCTGAAATCGGCTGCAGCCAGTTGTTCCAAAGCGCTGTCTGCTGCTTTGCCTGGATTCGCAGAATTTCAGCGTTTGCTCCGCAGGCGCTGATTAAGGATTTAAGCGGCATTATTCGTCCTCCGTGACACTCATTGGTTCAGGCGCACCGGATGCGGCGCTCTGCAGAAAAATATCGGATGGCAACGTGAAATTGCGCAGCCTTAGTAGCGCCAGCGGGCCATCACCGGCTTCCGTGCGCAAAATGTAGTTAAGTGCGCGACCGTCCGGTGCAGCCCAGCTCAGTTGCCAGCTGCTGCTGATGCCTGGATTAGCGGTGACCTGCGCCTTATCCAGCAAGCGGATTAAGCCCCAGCCCCCCGGCATGTCGCCATATAATCGTGTACCCGCCTCGGTGCTGACCCAGCTCAGCGTTGCGCCCGGCGCTTCGGTATCCGCCGGCCAGGTGAAACGCTTCCAGGCCGGCATCTGGTTCACATACTCCAGCTTCTGGCTGTCGATGGTCAGCGTCGTCTGCGATACACCTGCCGCCGTGCCGGGACGCAGCTCAAAATGCAGTCCGGCCTCGCCGGTGGTGAACACCACATCGGAAATCTGGCTAAGTTGGTTAATCGCTTTCAGGAATGCCGGGTTGAAGGTCAGCCCCTGCGCATTGATGCTGTCCGGCACCCAGCGCGTGCCTTCGCGGTGCAGCACGCCGTTAAGCCGGGTTTGCAGGAAACGAGTAATGCGGCCGGTGTCGCTGTTGAGGTATTTCGCCAGCAGCGGCAGAGAAACTTCACTGCTGACGTTTTTGAACGGATAGCGACCGCCAAAGGCGCTGTTCCACTCGCTGACCACTGCCTGTTGCCACTGGGCGTTGAGGCTTTCCGCCGCCGGGCTTAGCACTTGCTGCCAGGCCTGCTCCATCGGTCGCACAAACACCGTTTGGCCGAAGCCGCTCCACTCCTGCCCCAGACCAGCGGCAATCAAACTGCCGTAGTCGCGGGTTTCAGTCAGGTCGACGGTTTTGCCCTGGAACACCGTCTGCGCCAGCGTCTGTGTCATCGCCTGCGGATCGGCGGCGTTGGTGACCTGCTGCAGACGCAGGCGCACCTGCGTGACGCGGGTGAGGAAAGTGCGCAGATTCATCGACGACGAGCTGCCCTGTGCGTCGGTCAGCGACAGCAGCGGACCGAAGGTCGCATCCAGCGGACCGCTCGGCCCGGCATTCTGATCAATTGCCGGGCGCTTATCTTTGCTAAAAAGGTTCTGTGCTGACTTCACCAGTGAGTCGGCGAGTGCGCCACCGGTCTGACCGGTACGGCCCTGCACGTTCAGCGTGTTCATCAACGCCACCAGTGGCGACTGGCGCACGTCGGCCATCAGCGTCAGCTGGTCAATCGCATCCGACAGCGTTGGCGCAGGCTGCAGTCGCAGACTATTTAGAAAATTCAGCCAGGCTGCGCTGTAGTCAGCGAAGTAGCGGCTGGTGAGCTGCGCTTCCAGCACATCGGGCGAGGAGGATTTGCCGGTTGCTGCCGGATTATCGCCCAGCACCCAGTCCATCTCCTCGCGGCGCGCGCTGGAAACTTTCTCAATCGCCGGTTTCACACCGTCGTCCCACGCCTGACGGGTAAACATGCCCGGCACCACTTCATCGGTGTTAAACAGCTGCGCCGCATCGGTATCGCCGGTCATGTCAGTCATGCGCATATCGGCATAGTTGCGCGACACCTGTGCCAGCACCTGCTGATACAGACGCGATTCGCTGTTGCTGACGCCAAGCTGTCGCACCAGCAGCGCGCGCACCTGGCCGGTCAGTTCCGGGTCCGCCTTCAGCTTCCATTCAGGATGCGCAACCAGACCCGCGCCGTAAAACGCCAGCAGTTCTGGCGCGATGCCCTGCCAGTAACCTGTAGCCACATCTGCGCGCTGCGCCCAGTCCTGCATCAGCGCCTGGCTGAACCATGCTGAATCCATACGCTCCGGGCGCACCAGCATCAGCCATAGCTTGAGCTGGGCGTAAGCCGGTTTGGCGAGGGTGTCGCGCAGCGGGCTGTCTGGCGGCAGGTCAGCAACCGTCTGCAGTTCTTTACGCAGATGCGTGGCTGCCGCATCGCGCAGCAACGGCAGCGCCGCCTGCGCGTAACGCGGCCACAGTGCCGCCAGCAGCGCGTCGTTTTGATTCAGCCCAAGACGGCTGTACCAAGGCGCACCGTGTTCCGCACGATGTTGCAGGCGCTGCATGGTTTTCTGCAGGCTGGCGAGAGCCGCCAGACGCTGCTGCATTGACTGCTGTGCATCTGCGGCCTGTTTCGCCTGGGTGTGCGCATTGCTGATTACGCTGCTGTTGGTAGTGAACGAGACCAGCAGCCCTGCGCCCCAAAGAATCACCGCCACGCACGCCACTGATGCCAGCAGACGCGGCCAGGAAAAACCGCGACGCTGCGGACGCAGGTGTGCTGGCAACGAAGTGAATGTAGACGGCAGCGCATCCCATCGGTTATCGCGGCCCCAGTGATTGGGCACCGCGCGTTCTGCACCTTCAGACGGCGGGCTAAATACCAGCCCTGCCAGTGGTAGTGGTCGATACGGATTCTGCAGTGGTGCAATCAGCGCATTGAGTGTTTCAGGTTCACGCGTCAGTTGATCTGCCAGGCTCAGCAGGAAACGATGCTGCGGCGAACCTGCCGCCTGCTGAATACCCTGCGAGGTGAGCTGCGCCGTCAGTTCCGACAATAACTTATCATTTTTGCCTGTTGTGAGTGTCTGAACGCCCACAGCCTGAGTAATGCGGCCCTGCTGCTTTTCGGCGCGCGGATGCAGCGACCAGACATAAAGCGGCAGTCGCCAACCCAGCTTCTCGTAGCGTGCCGATAACGCGTGCGCGGTGGCGTCCATCATGGCTGCAGAGGGCAAGGATGTGGCAGATACACCCGAAGTATCGGCAAGATGGTCGACGGCAGAGGTAACCCAAATCATCGCATCAACTGGACGACGACGCAGACGTTTAAGGGCGGCCAGCCAGTTTTCATCTGGTGAGGATGCGGGATCGCCGCCCCACAGTAATAATGTGCCGCGATCCTCCTGCCAGAGCTGGTTAGTTAAGCCTGGCGTCAGACGTTCAACATCAGCCATGCTTCCGGTGACAAGCAGGATGCGTACTTTGCGTTTCCAGAAATGGCCATAATGCATGCGGAGTGCGTGGCGGATTTCTTCAACGATGATATTACGGGGCGGAGTCTGAGCCAGACGGGATTCATGTGTGGGTAACTCATGCTTACGCCTGGACTGAAAGCGATGCCAGCTTTGCTGAATGGCTGTGCCAAAGGTTTTACCATGTCGCACCAGCATCAGAATAACCATGGCACCGGCGAAACAAAGGCATTTTGCCCCAGAGGTTTCCAGCCCAATCAATTCGCCGTAATGCCAGATGCCCCAGGCAATAGCTACTGCGATCATTGCCGTCAGACCAAAACTGCCCCAGCTCCCGCGCCACACTGAACTACCTGTTGCCATTATTCTGATTCCCTGTTGTAACGGTATTGATAAAGCTTTGCTTCCCATCCGAGGAAAGCATCAAACAATCTGCCTGCTGTAAACGTACGATGTCGCTGCTCACTGCTGTCATTGTCCAGGGAGAAAGCGGTCCGCTGACTCCAATAAAGTTTTCCAGCCAACCCACCTGTTCTGTTTTCCAATAGCCGCCCGTACCTGCACTGGCTTTTAGGATTTCAACAAAATCATTGGCCCACCCCTGCCGATCACCAGCGATAAACTGAGTGCTATTTGCCTGGGTCTGCGTAGTGAAGAACAGATCCAACTCTTCCTGCAAGCGACCACTATCAAGCGTCATAGGACGCAGCAGTCGAACATCATGTGTAAGCTGGTATTTAGTTGCGATGTCGTCAGGTGCGAGGAGAAGCACAGCAAGCGCATCACTGTATTTATCTCTGCCTTGCAACTGCTGAATTACTATCAGCTCAACTGAAATTTCAGGTGACTTGATTCGCTCTTCAAGTTCCATAAGAGAGTGGGATCGCAAAATGGTAAGGAACGGGACCGGACGAGTATCAGGCATTATTCCTGACCAGCATTCATCAAAAAGTTGCTGGAGCGTTGAATCGCTCTGAAGACTATCGCTCAACAGAGTGACGTTTAGCGTTAATTCTGAAGGCAGTGATAGCAGGGAATCACTCACGTCGCGCAGACAGATGGTCAAACTTTTAGTCTCTCCCCAGGAAATTCGCCGAGTTTGCTGACCATGTTGTTCAAGTCCCGGCGGAGGCTGGATAAATTGCGATGCGGTAAATGCGTCAGGAAGTATGGCTCTGCTATGCAAAACAGCCAGATAACGACCCGCCCACTCAGTCCACCTTTGTTGCGCATATTCAGCTTCATTTGTTGCGAATGCGTGGCGATTAAAAGCAGCGTTATATATCGCAGCGCGCAGGCATACGAAAAAAAGCCATAAACACAGCGGCCCCGAAGATATTACCCATACGTTCATTAACTGGAGTGGACCGAGTAACATATTTGCATGCAACACAAATAGCGCAATACTTCCGAGCAGAGCCATAATTCCTGCAATCAGCCATATATTCAGTGATGGCTCTTTCGGCAGGCATGTAATAACGGGATTTTTGCGTTCCCAGCCCATAACTTATCCTATTGAACAATCCGGTGCGCTTGAGATCACCTGACAACCACATTCACAGCGGCAGCCATCGACCACAATAGCTTTTCCATCTGAGTTCCATTCAGGGGAACCCTCAATAATAGCGTTAATCCCATGTCCAGGAATTGGACAACGGATCTCATCGCCGATAAGGGCGACTTTCTTGCCGTTTACAATCGTGGTTGATGACGCAGTAATAACTTCTCCACCATGGGTGGTTTTGTCACCCAGCAAAACAAACCCTTTAGCCATAGTTAAACCTTAACAAGATATTTTATTTAATTGAAATCTTGACATAAGCGAAAAAAAATAAATGCGGAGGTAGAACGTGCACAACTACAATTCATGATTCCATTCAATAACAGAATTCACTTCTGACATGTTATTAAAAAATGGTTCCTTTCTGATTTCATCAAAAACAACATCAAATCGACTAGGGGTTTTATTTGATATTTTTTTTAAACAGAAAAATCTAGATTTATCTGCATTGTCTATCATTGCATAATTACAACCATAACGGCTGGAGTCTGGAGTGTAAACTATGTGTACTCTGTCAAATATGACTTCACATTGCGGGTTCTCTCTCACCATTGGCTGTAGAGCCGCTTGAAATTTAACGACATCCATAACGCCATAGAATCCATTGGAAGTATTACTGATTCGTTTTAGATAAACAGTTGTTTTCATTTTATCTTTTAGAGCTAGTGGAGAATCTATGGATTGATATTGCCCTGCCATATTGGCGCACGCAGATTCTTTTGATGGTGTTGTACAACCATTTAGAGCGACCATTATTGGCAGAAATGTTATGAGATATTTTTTATTCATTTTGAATGCTCATTAAAAGTAGCTTTTGGGAGTAAGATTACCAATTTCCGTAAGGATAGGTTTTCCCTTTAACAAACTCTGGCGTATCGCCATAATAAGTGTACCCATTAGGGTGTTTCGTAACCCCCTTACATATCGTCAATTTATCACCAGAGACTGTAGTTATTTTTGCATCAGATTGAAGGACTACCGGATTGCCGCGATCACCTAACCACACACTGACACTTCCACCTGGAGCCAGCCCAATAATCATGGTTGAACGGTAATAAATTTCGTTCCAGCGACTGTCATTATAGGGTGTCACCATCTGATTCCATGTCCCCTGCTTAAACATTACTACCGTTTCATAGTTCTTTTTATCTATCACGGAATCCCAGCAAAATTTCAGCATTACAGGGAGAGACTTTCCTTTGTTATAGTGGGCTTGGGTGCCACCCAGACGATCATTCCATCGCCCAATACTAACATCACTGGATTCAGTGCCATCAACATATTGATATGCGGTTACATAGCCTGCACCATCGACCATCAACGCCTGAGTTGCTAATGCAGGAAGCGACTTAGGGTAAATAAATAAAAACTTCCATTCATCATAAGGTAATTTCTTATAGCCCCACTCAGTCTCAGATGAAGTATCCTTTTTGTACTTTAATGAAGCATTGTTTACAGAACATCCTGCAAGAAATGAAAATAACAATAACAAAATAAACCTAACTAATAAAATCATGGAACCATCCTGCATTATCTTTATAAAATTAGACTAAGCACTCTTTTTCACTGCTAGATTGTTTATTCTCTGCTGATCATCCATATACCAAATTGAACGCATCCAATTTTTATTTGGCATGTTAGGAAAAACAAAAGCTTTATCTTCCTTGGCAGCGAAGCGATTTATAAAAATCTCACCACTTTTAGGGTCTACCCATAAATTTCGATCTGATTCAATATTCCAGTGAGAAGAGCAATGCATGTATTTACCAATAAGCAGCAATTCTTCCGAGGTAAACTCCTGAGGAGATTGGCCCAATCGCACGGCTTTGCCCTGAGCGATAGCTTTATCAGATAAAGGTATTAACTCGGCAGGAAGAGTAGTGTCTGGATTATCCGGATCTAAAGGAGCGAAAATCACCCCAGCATCTTTGGCAGCATCTAGCATGACTCGCAAACTGACTTTAGCCCAATCATTAGGAACGGCATTACGCTCAAATAAAACAGCAGCTCCAACTTGTTTCTGGATTATCCCGCTGCGGCGCTGATTACTGTTTAAAACCCCGACTGAACGAGTTCTAGCCGTTATTTTTCCATGAGCCAACAGATATTTTAAGGTTGGGTTAGATAAAAGCTTCTGCATCGCATTTTCTGCATTGCGATAGACCCTAGTCTCAACTTCTTTTGTGTCGTCGCTAACTATTTCAAACTCTGGACAGGTAAGAAATAAATTGTCACTTTCCTGTAATGGAGAACCAACGGGATTGTAGCCTCCGCCGATATCAGAATGTGCTCCCGGTAGACCTAATTCCGGCCACATACCTTTGATGCTATTAAGGCTAAAGTTGTATCGATACTCATTCAGAGCCGAAATTTGAAACACCTTTTTCGCCACCGAGGGACGCAGTTCGAGTTTAACGCCGGGATTATCTCGCCCATTGATATCAAAAAAATTTTTTATTCCACCAATGGCTGCTACGGTGTCAAATAAACCAAGAAAACGAACCTGCCCAGATTTTTTTCCATCATAGTACTCACCACGAAGTCCAGCAGTTATCGCTTTTTCTACAGCCGGATCTTGCTCCATAACCCGATTGGAAAAATGTCTCGCGGCAGCCGCGCCACGACTAAAGCCAAAAACATCAAAATTTATTTCGGCAATACAAAAATCTGGGGTTGTATTGAACTCCATAAATTCCATTATTGCATTAGTAATCCCCTCCATCGCTTCATCAGTTTTTGTTACTACCCCTTCGAAAACATCAAGTAAGCTGGAACCAGTACCCATGCCTGGAATTGAATCAGACTTCCCTGAAGCCGTGCCTATTCCAGATACATATGTTTTAATTTGAGCTAAGCTTTGGTCACCTGTTAAAAACTGATCGGGCTTATAGAGTAAATTCAACCAATGAATATTAGAAAAATAACCGCGATAACTACCATTAGAAAAACCATCTTTGTTTATGGCTTTAAGAAAATCTTCGCAGCTCTCTGCATCTTTTTGACTAACACCTTGTATTGGAGCACTACACTCATTGAATTTTAACAGTCTGGATGCTGTATTCTCTCGATTATTGCCCGTTCCATCAAAGAAAACACCAATGGTTAGCGTAATGCCGCGCACCGCTTTTTTTTTCGCGACAACAGGTTTCCATTCATTATCAATACTGGTTTTATGTGTACCATCTGCAACTTCATAGCCTTGATATTTAGTCATGTTGCATCTCCTTTGCCTTGTGTGTCCGTAACGGTTTTTTTATTCGCGCCAAACTCTACAGACACCGGGGATGGTGCCAGCGTATGTATCGCTGCTGTTTTGCCATCTTTATCAGTGACACCAGACAGAATTTCCCCATCTTCCGTTTTCATCCGATATGGCGTTGCGGCTTGGGGAACACCATTTTCATCGGTGAGGATAAACCCTCCACCAAATCCGCCAGGTAGCTCTGTCGGCACGCTATCAATGTTTGCAGCACCCATTTTCTGAGCATTTGTACATTTGAAAAGGATATTGCCTGGACACCCTAGTTCGATATTTCCGCCGCTTAATTTTATGTAGGCTCCACCACACTTCAAAAGTAGCTCCTGCCCTGCGGTAATAATGACCTTATCTTCAGTGCTCTCTATCGAAATATCTTTTTGCGCAATCATTGATAACGCATCTGTCTGTGCCTGAATATCCACCTGGCCTTTTCCAGCTAACAATTGCATCCCTTGGTTGTTAGCAAGCAGACTCACCGCTCCTCCAGCTACAGCAGTAAACGATTCTCCTGCACTGATATCGGTGTTGTGACCAGACATGATGCCTACACTCTCTCCTCCAGAGGCCAGACGCATTGCTTTGGGGCTTAACAAACCAATGCCTGCCGGAGCGTGTAGCAGCATACCAGGAGCACTTAGATCGCTTAATGATGCATTAAGTTTTTGCTGGCTTGAAACATCCCCCTCCGTTGCTTTTGCAGAGGCAGCTGCTTTAGACATACTGCGAGCAAGTGTTAGTGCCTGCTCCAACTGCTGAATTGCTTCATCCATATCCAGCATCTGGCCTCCAGCCAACGGCTGTTCATCAGCGCTGATAAACACGCCTTTCCCGCCCCGCAATGCCATCCAATCATCCGTTCTGAGTTCAGCCCCCTCACCTCTTAACGTTCTCGATGCATCAACGTTATATCCCAGATTAAGCTGCGTCTTGCCGCCGTATTCGGTGCTGAGCTTGATGTGTTCCTCACCACGCTTGTCTTCCATACGCAGCTTATTCAGCCCGGCAGTGCGAATGACATTGCGGGTGCTGTTTTTCTCTGTGACATGATCGACATGTCGCGAGTCATGCAGCGCGTGAGCAATATAGGGCTGGTCAGGATCCCCCTCACGAAAGGCTATCGCCACCTCCGTGCCCTGTATCAGCGGGAAATGGAAACCATACATATCGCCGCCATAAGGTTTGGCGAGGCGTACCGGCATGCTTTCCTGACCGCGATCTTTGCTCTCTTCATCCGCATCAAACACCACGCGGTACAGACCGGAGGCATCCTGCCAGGCATAGATATCATTGTCTTTTGCGCTCGTAACTCGAGCTGTCATGGTGCCGCTGACTTTTGGACGCTCAAGCAATTCTGGACGCCAGCAGATCGTTTCACTGTAAGGAACTGCGCCTATCAACACGCGCATTGCCGACTTTCTGCTGGCGATAAATCCCAGGCGTACCAGAACCAAGGGATTCAGGAGTAACTCTGGTAATGATGGCGGGAAATTGCTGTCGGTAACAGTGATAACCTGACCTGCTGCGAGGCAAGGATCAGTACTCGCTCCAGTTACTAGCGTCTGGCTGGCAAGAAAGCGTTCATGATCCAGTCGTGCATAAAAGTTAGCGGTTTCTGCAGATGGATCGAACTTATCACCAGACTGAGGATGACGGGCTCGGTAGTTGTAAACCTTACCGTAATTAGTTTCATCACCATCACCACGTGTCATGTCTGCTTCCGCAGAACGTAAGATATATTGCGCCTCACGATGGTTATAATCTTTGGCCGTAACACCGGCCTGCACTACCTGATGGTGCTGGCTCAGCCCCCAGATCGAATCTGTGCCTCCATCCCCCATTCCCGAAGGACTGCTGAGCGGCAATGTTTTACCCGCTTCGAATGCTGCCTGGCTATCACCAAAATGAACAACTTCAGTACGGGCATCTTCCTGTAGTCGGAAGTAATAGAAAATACCGACCTCTGCCAATAACCGCTGGATAAAGGTCAGGTCACTTTCCTGATACTGATTGATTTGTTCGCGTTTCGGATAATCCTGTTTCAACGTAAATTGATATTGCCAGCCCGCTAATCCATGCTCAGTTAATATTTGCGAAACCACTTCGGGCACAGATTTATTGACAAAAAATCGATGGCTGCGAAATTGCTTTTCGAGCAGAGAAATAAAAGGTTTTATCTCAATTTCGTAAAAAACTTGATCGGCTGATCCTTGCAAGCGACGGAAGCCAGTAACAATGCCATGCACAGTTTTACGCGTTATACCCGGTAAAACTTTATCAAGAATGCCCGGAGTGTCCTGCATATGTAGCCAGACATTTTTGCGCAACATTTGCTGCGGTTTAATATCCGACTCATTACTGGTGAACTTGATTGTATAGCGATAAAGTTCACTTAGATTTTCTTCAGCATCAAACTCTTCGACATCCGTTTGGAAAACACAGTCAGGAATCTCAAGATAATAGCGATTAAGAGAAACCGGCAAGACTTTATTCAATAAGCTGGACAGGTTCATTTGTCCTCCATGACAAGAAAGGTTCTATTTATAGCTGGGCGTGATTAAATTCTGTTGCGACCGAATCTCGCAACCAACCACATAAGAACACATCCGATAACTGTGATTGTTAATGATCCAATTCCCCACATCATCCGCTGAGGAAGTTCAGACATAAAAAAGAAGTAATATGATAATGCTGCACCTAAAAGGGCAATCCACATGCCTGACGCTAACAGAGTTTGGAGCACTACGGAGATTGTGCCATTGATTATCTTGCTAATGATGTTGGACAATTTTTTCTTGATGTTATCTGTGATGATCAAATTCATTATACATCCTCTCAAAACTGAATTTGACCACTCGGTAACCAACATACATTTGAACAAAAAAATAAATAGCAATAATATACTTATATTCTTTGCTTGAGAAAAATGAGTACCAGACAAACATGACGACACCAGTTGTGGTAAGGATCGCACCTACTGCACGAACTAAAAGAGATGCCAGTATTAACTTGGTTCGTTTAATGAATGAGTATTTCATAAATTAGCCTCGGATGAATTTCAGCGATAGATTTAAGCCTTCAACCCTAGAAAGAAGAGCTCGCAAATCTTGTCAAATTCAAGCGGATTCTCATCGTGCATAACACAGGCTTTTTCGAAGGGGCCAACAATGTCTTGAACAATGAAGTACAATAAATCTAAGTCCCCCATTCTCCTTAACTTGAAATAAATTTTAGGATTAGTTAACTCCAAACGCCTTGATGTATATATAGCTCTTGATGCCTCACTACCAAGGTATAATATCGTACCAACCACTGCACCAGCGAAAAAAGCACTTGTAGCATTGGCAGTTAAGGCCCGACCAAGGCTAAAACCTGTCAATTGAGAAAATGCTAACTTCCCAATCAAGTTTGCGCCTGTTCTATCAATCATGTCGGTTGTCTTTTCAAAATTAATTCTCGAAGTGAAATCATCCATAAATACGCCGATCACACGTTCAATGACTTCTTTCCTGAATGTACCCCGCTCTACTAATCCAGCTATTCGGTACTTGTCATTTTTATTATTTCTATAATGCTCCGTATCTAAACGGTCATACCCTAAGTACGCAATACTCACTGAGAAAGAAATGAACCCCTTTGCAAAATTTACTAAAACACCTGAGTCGTCAAGACTAATCGCTCTAAGCATATCCCGGGCAATTTCTTTTGCGCTATCCATTGAGCTTATTCTCCAAACTCCATCACTACGCCCTCTTCATCATCCCAACCCAACAAAAGCGTTTTGGGGCGTTGACTGGCGGCAAGGTATTGCAGCAGTTGCTGACTCAAAACCGGCAGGATCTGCTGATTGAGCAGGCTGTCGACGTTGCGTGCGCCGGTGTCTGGTAATAGGCAAGCCGCAGTCAGTGCATCATAGAGGCTTTCATCAATGCTCACGTTCAGGCCGTAATGACGCTGCAGACGTTTGCTGACCTGGCTGAGCTTCATTTCCACGATGTTTCGCATCGCCTCGCGCGCCAGCGGGCGGTAAATCACCGTCTGGAAGCGCGCCAGCAGCGCGGGCTGGAAGTGGTCGCGCAGGATCGGGCGCAGGCACTCCTGCAGTTCCCCTTCGCTGGCATCCGGGCTTTCCTCCAGCAGCTGCATCAACTGATCGCTGCCGAGGTTGGAGGTCATCAGAATCACGGTGTTGCGGAAGTCGATTTCGCGCCCTTCGCCGTCGCGCATGAAGCCGCGGTCAAACACCTGATAGAACAGGTTAATCACGTCGCGGTGCGCCTTTTCCACCTCGTCGAGCAGCACCACGCTGTACGGGCGCTTGCGCACCGCTTCGGTGAGGATGCCGCCCTGGCCGTAGCCGACGTAGCCCGGCGGCGAGCCTTTCAGCTGGCTGACGGTGTG
Source organism: Pantoea sp. B9002 (assembly GCF_013385945.1). Taxonomy (NCBI): domain Bacteria; kingdom Pseudomonadati; phylum Pseudomonadota; class Gammaproteobacteria; order Enterobacterales; family Erwiniaceae; genus Pantoea; species Pantoea sp. B9002. Next base: position 6,882 of record NZ_JACAPA010000028.1, on the reverse strand, counting down.
CGCTTCCTGGTATTCGCTGAGGTTGATGGTGATTAACGACTTCTCACCGCCGTACAGCAAATCGGCCAGCGCCAGCGCGGTCTCGGTTTTTCCAGTGCCGCTGGTGCCGACCAGCAGGAACACGCCCTGCGGGCCGCTTTCGGAGGTGAGTCCGGTTTTTGAGGCGCGCAGGCGCTGCGCGATGGCGTTCAGCGCCGCGTCCTGCCCGACCACGCGGGTGGCGAGCTGGTTTTCCAGCGCCAGCAGTTCCGCCTGCTCGTCCTTCATTAATGAGGAGAGTGGCACTCCGGTCCAGTCGGCAATCACGCCCGCCACAATGCGCGCGTCGACGTCGGCGGTCAGCAGCGGCTCGCCGGGCTGCAGCGCGTCGAGATCGGTCTGGAGTTGCGCGATGGCGTTGCGCTGGCTGGCGTCTTTGCGGCCTTCCAGCAGCTCTTGCATCAGCGACTGCACGATGCCGTAGCGCTGCTCCAGCGCCTCCAGCTCTTCATCGGTTACCGCAATCAGTCCGGCGATTTCTGTCAGCCGCTCCTGCGACACCGCGCCGCCCAGCGCTTCATCGTCGAGGATGGCGCGCTGCTCGATGTTCAGCGCGTCCAGCTTCGCCCTTAAGCGGGTAATCGCTTCCGGCACCGTGTCCTGGCTCATACGCACGCGCGCGGCGGCGGTGTCGAGCAGGTCAACCGCCTTGTCCGGCAGCTGGCGGCCGGTGAGGTAGCGGCGCGACAGCGTGACGGCGGCGCGCACCGCCGCATCGGTGATGTGTACGCCGTGATGCTCGGCGTAGCGCGACTTGAGGCCGCGCAGCATCAGGCACGCGGTGTCGTCGTCCGGCTCGTCGACCTTCACCATCTGGAAGCGGCGCTCCAGCGCGGCGTCCTTCTCAAAATACTGCTTGTATTCACTCCACGTGGTGGCCGCGATAGTGCGCAGTTCACCCCGCGCCAGCACCGGCTTCAGCAGGTTGGCCGCGTCCGCGCCGCCCGCTGCGTTGCCCGCACCGATGATGGTGTGCGCCTCGTCGATAAACAGCAGCACCGGATTCGGCGCATTCTGTACCTCGGTGATGATGTTTTTCAGGCGCTGCTCAAATTCGCCCTTCACGCCCGCGCCCGCCTGCAGCATGCCGAGGTCCAGCGTATGCACGCTCACCGGCTTCAGGCTGTCCGGCACGTTGCCCTCCGCAATGCGCAGCGCCAGCCCTTCGACTAGCGCGGTTTTGCCGACGCCCGGCTCGCCGACCAGAATCGGGTTGTTCTTGCGGCGGCGCGACAGGATATCGACCATCTGGCGGATTTCGTTGTCGCGGCCAAACACCGGGTCGATTTTGCCTCTGCGCGCATCGGCGGTGACGTCGCGGGTGAAGCGGGTCAGCGCTTCGGTGGATGCGGTTCTGGTTTCGCCTGCGGGAGCTTGTTCAAGGGTGCTGATCGGCATCTCTGGCTGTTCCGCTTCCGCACGCTCGTCGGACTGTACTTCCAGCATCAGCTGTAAACGCTCGAGCTGACTCATGCGCAGGCTCAGCAGCGGCCACAGACCTTCGCAGCGCACCAGCGACGGCTGATCCGCCAGCGCCATCAGTAAGTGGATGCTGCGGATTTGCGGGGCGCTATCGGAAGCCGAGGCCATCAGCCACGCCTGTTTTAACAGCGCTTCTAATGAGGAAGAAAGCTGCGGACGTCCGCGCACCGCGCGCGGCTGGCGGTCGAGAAACGCCAGTAAATCCTGCCAGATAGCATCCATGTCCCACTCGTAGCGGCGCGCGATCACCGTGATGTCGCCCTCGCCCTGCTCCAGCAGCTTGAGCAGCCAGTGTTCCGGCTGGATTTCAGCGTGGGCGCGAGTCTGGCACAGCGACGCGGCGGCTTCCAGCGCCTGCGCGCAGAACGGATTGAGGCGGCGCAGAAGCGCGGCTGACTGACTGTCCATAGCAAAATCTCCTGATTGGGGGCACGCTACCGCCCGTCGCCGTGTACCGAAGCGCATAAGGTCAGCAGGTCTGAGGTGGAAATGACTTGTGGTTTCACCCTGAAGGGATGAAAGCAAAAGGCATCTGCGTGGTGGGTATTAAGGTCGCCATAAATGGCGACCCTACGGTCCGCTCGGGGCGAGATTACGCTAAATAGTTCGTGTCGCAGGAAGGCGGCAAGCGAGTGCAGCCCCGGGAGCTTACATAAGTAAGTGACCGGGGTGCGCGAGCGCAGCCAACGCACCTGCGGCGCGAAATATGACGCGTAATCAGGCTGTGGCGCGTTCGTTCCACGAATCGGAATGAATGATGTTGCCGTCTTTATAGGTCCAGGTGATTTTTTCGTAGCGCAGCTCAATCTGCTCCAGATGGTTGTGCTTCTCTTTCGACGGATCCTTGACGTCGTGCATCACCGGGTTGACCTTCACCACCTTCACGTTCTCAAGCTTGGTGTTGAAGTACTCCACTTCCTGGCCGGCGTCGCTGATGCGGTACCATTTGAACTCGGCAGACTTCAGCGTCTGGCCGGTGGTGACCGCCTTGTAGAGGTACGGGCTGGACGAGTCGATTTCCTTGGTGAACAGGAACGGCGTGTGGATGCGGGTGCCGGTCAGCTTGCCGGTGTTGTTGTCGGTCGGGATGTACAGGTTATGTTCCTGTGCCACCACTTCGATGCTGCCTTCACGGTCCTGTACGTCCACCGATCCCTTGATGTCCGCACCGCCGTCGTCCTTCAGCCACAGATAAACCGGAATTGCCATGTTGTTACTCCTTTTCTTCATGATTGCCGTCACCATCCTGTGATGACGGAGGGATTGCGTCCGGCGCCTGGCAGGCATCGGCCTGCGGCACCAGACTGATTTCAACACGCCGGTTGGCCGCGCGGCCTTCGGCAGTGTCGTTGGTCGCCATCGGACGGCTCTGACCGAAGCCCTGCACCGCAAAGCAACTTTCATCCACGTCGCCGGTGTCGCGCATCCAGTCGCGCACCGCTTCGGCGCGCTTGAGGGACAGACGCTGATTCAGCGCCGGATTGCCGGTATCGTCGGTATAACCCGCGACCACAATCAACCAGCCCGCGCGCGCTTTGATGTTGACCAGCGCGTTCACCATCACTTTGGTCGAGCCTGTTTTCAGATCGGATTTGCCGGAATCGAACAGCGACAGGCTGTCGAGGCGCACAGTTTTCGGCCCTTCAACAATCTGCTGGATAACCGGCGGCGGTGGCGGAGGAGGCGCCCAGCTGTTGATGGCGGCCTCTACCGGCGCGAACAGGCGTATGCCCTGATACAGTCCCAGGCCGAGGCGCAGCGGTTCATCGCCGCGCTGCCAGCCATCAAGCAGTGTGCGATCGGCGATTAACTGCGCGCGCGCGTTAACCTTCGGCTCTGCCGGTTCATCAGACAGGTGTGCCCACAGCGTCAGGTGGTCACCAACAGTGCGGATCAGCCGCTGGTTGTTGAGGAACGACGCCAGCAGCGCCAGCGCCAGAAATACCGCCACAATTATGCCCGCCGCGCGCGCCAGGCGCAGGCGTCGGCTGACACCCTGACGGCGTGGCATCCCCGCCAGCAGCGTGTCCGGCAACGGCAGCGCGACATCATTGCCTGCGGGTACACAGGGCAGTGTGGTCAGCGCGGTGAGATGCTGCGCCCACAGGTTGTCCACCAGCGCCGTCACCGGCGTCAGGCAAATCCCGGCGCGGCAAGGCTTACTCTGCGTCAGCGGCGTAATGTGCTTTTCCTGCCACATCAGCAGGCTGTTAAGCCACTGCATTTGCACCAGGCGCGACGGCTGCTCCCGGAACCATTCAGCCAGCGGCATCGTGTCGTTGCCGGCGATGCACGCCTGCAGCGCGCTCTGGCCCGGCGTGATGCTGAACCACTCGGTTTCGTGTTGTGGATGTGATACCCAGCATGCAGTCCACAGCGGTGGCGCGCACTTCAGCACGCGGCGGCACTGCAGCAGCGCACGCTGCCAGCCGTGAAAGTGGGAAGTAAAGTCTTCAGCAGACGTGTGCTGCTCCGGCACCACTGCCAGCAGCAGCGAGACCTGTGGCAGCAGCGCCGGACGCTGAGTGGTGATGTAGTCAGCCATCGCAGCGAGTTGCCCGGGCGCATCGACCGGCAGATACCAGCCCTGCGCGGTTTCACGCGGCTGATTGCCGGAGAACAGCGATGCACTGTCGCCACACACCAGCACTACCGCGCCGCGAAAATCTTCAGGCGGCAGACGATCATCAGCCACCGCGATTTCCACATCACGCTGGCGTGACTGCCGCCACAGCATCAGCCCGGCAACCAGCAGCGCCAATAGGCACAGAGCTGCCGCTGTGATGCCAGACAGCGGCCAGAAGCCGAGGATCAGCCACAATGTAAGCAACGCGGCCAGCATGATCAGCGCGTATTTACCGGTGCCGCTTCTCACTTGCCCATCTCCGCGATGCCGGACACCATCTGCGCCAGCCAGCCGTCGAGGACGAACCACAGGCCGCCAAGCAGCACGGCGGCGGCCACCCAGCTCATCCAGTAAAAACGGCGACCTGTGCGCATGCCTGCCGGACGCACCACCAGCGGCGCATCCTGCGCCAGGGCAAACGGTGGCACGCGTGCGGCCAGTTCGCGCACCACGTCCTCGCGGCGTTCATCATCCTGCGCGCGGTAATGGCCAACAAAACCCAGTTGTAACGTGCGATACAGACAGGTCAGCACCGTCTCGTCCGCAGCGGGTTCGCGCAGCAATTCGCGAATACGTTCCCACAACGCCTCGCCACCGTTAAGCGAGTTAAAAAAACGCACCTGCAGCGGGTCACGGCTCCAGCGCAGCCAGCCGTCGTCCTGCTGACCGCGGTTCAGCACCGCTTCGTCCAGCAGCACGCAAAAGGCGTACAGCATGTGGTCGCGATTGGCTTCGCTAAAACCCGCCTCCGTCAGCGCCTGGCGGGCATCGTTCACCCAGCCGGTAGCGCGACGATAGAGCACATCGCCATTGTCAATCTGCTGACCGCAGCGTAGCTGGCTGACCATCAGCCAGCCGGCGAAGAAAAGGCGCTCGGTCAGCGCGTTATTGCTGTTCATGAGCGCAGTACCGCATAGAGTTCAAGTTTCAGTTCGCCCAGTGATTCCGGGGTGTAGAAGGTGCAGCCGCCAGAGTCGAGCATTGCGCGCGCCGCCGCCGTTGACAGGTCGAGCGCAAAATACTGGTTCTCCAGACGTAGCGGGATAGCGGCAGGCACGTGCGGTAGCGGGCGGATGGTCATGCCGCTGAGCGCGATGTTGACCACCTCCGACACGTCGTCGTGGCTGCCTGCCTTACACAGCAGCGGGAAGCGGCTCTGCAGCTCGTGATTTGGCAGCGAGGAGCGCACCGACAGATAGAAGTCCGCCCCTTCGCGCAGCCGCGCATCGTGGAATCGCCCCTTCCACAGCACGCCTTCGCGGCTGAGGTCGATGGCAACCACGCGTGACGGCAGGCTGGCTTCCAGCAGTGAATCCAGCAGCGCAAACAGCGGCGGGAACACCTGCTCCGGCGCGTCGTGGCGATAAGCCGGAATATCTCCGGCATCGTGTTCGAGTGAGAATGTCAGCAGACCGCCCGCCAGACGTACCAGCTCACGGTACAGCAGTTCCGGATGACGGGTTGGTGACTGGAACAACTCCAGCAACACCGGCTCGGCGCTGTTCAGCGCGTTGAGCAGCCAGAACAGCGAGACGTCGGCGACGGCAAAATCGGCCATGCGTTCGTTGCTTTCGCGGCGCAGCGCCATTAGCCGCTGACGACGGGCGCTCAGGCGATGCAGCAGATCACCCAGCGCAGTCAGCACCGCCGGACTGGCCGACAGCGACAACATTGGCGGAATGAATGACGCGTCGCGTGTCCACTGCCCCTGCGCGTTACGCACCAGGCGCGCCACGGGACAGGTGAGATACGCGCCGTTTTCCTGGTTCGCGAGACGCAGACGCAGGGCAAAACGCTGCACGGCAATGCCGGTGCGCTCCTGCCCCGCCAGCTCCTGCACCTCTTCCCGTCCGGCCACCCAGCGGCGCGGACGTTCGCTGTCGCTGCCGTCGTCAAGATTGCCTCCATTGGCGCTCAGCAACGGCAAAGCCAGCACCACTTCAACCAGTTCCTGACCGGCTGCAACAGACAGGTCGCAGGCCGGTGGCAGATTGTCGGAGAGCGCGGTGTCCGTCAGCGTCCCGTCGGGAAAGCGCACCGTCAGGCGGGTGGCGTTAAGACGAGAGAGCGCCAGCGCGCCGTCGTCAAACTCCGCGTGAACAACACCCCACGGATTCGCCAGCCCCATACGCGCCACGGTGTCGGCGACGTGGGCGTCCCACAGTGACTGCTGCTGAAACTGCTGCGGCGTCAGAAACGCCCCGTCTTCCCATAACGGTCGGTAGATTTTCATCGCGCCTCCTGCGCCTTAAGCCTTGGCCTTCGGCATCTGAGACACCAGCGACAGGTTCACGTCCATGCCTTCCACCTGGAAGTGCGGGATGGCGAACAGTTTGACGCGGAAGAAGCCCGGATTGTCCTCGATATCTTCCACCAGCACTTTCGCATCGCGCAGCGGGTGCGAGGATTGCAGCTCGTCGCCTGGATCGGTCATCTCGGTCACCAGCGTGCGCACCCAGGTGTTGAGTTCCAGCTCCAGCAGGCGGCGATCTTTGGTGGTGCCGATGTTTTCGCGCTGGATCAACTTCAGGTAGTGCGCGATGCGCGACAGCAGGAAGATGTACGGCAGACGCGCGTTGATGCGGCTGTTGGCGGTGGCGTCGGCGGTGTCGTACAACGCCGGTTTCTGCGTCGAATTAGCCGAGAAGAAGCAGGCGTAATCGCGGTTCTTGTAGTACGAAAGCGGGATAAAGCCGAGGTTGGCGAACTCGAATTCGCGGGTTTCCGGGATCATC